>CAXHFZ010000035.1:0-8950 GCA_964016325.1 uncultured Candidatus Poseidoniales archaeon
TTGTAATATTTGCAAACCAGGTGTAACAAATGATAGATACTGCATGACTGAGGTTCAGTATTGGATAACCTTCCCAAGAAGGTATTGTTACTAGTAAATCACACTCATGTAGCTCCTGATTTGTAAGACCAATATCCTCGGGTCCGAATACATAGGCAGTCTTGCCTTCTACTGAGATCAATCTCTGGGCTAACTCCTCCGGCAAAATGAAATGTCTGAAAGAAATTTTATTTCCTACTTCTCTCTTCCCTGATGTCCCTACGACTATTGAACAGTCTCGAGTAGCTTGTGCTATATTTTGAAATGTCTTGCAGGATTCTAAAATATCTTGAGCGTGTTTTGCCCTATTCCTAGTGTCTTCGCTCCAATCATTATTTCGTCCAACTATTCTCAAATCCGTAATTCCAAAATTGAGAACAGTTCTGGCTACTGCACCAATATTACCATCATATTTGGGTCTTACGAGGACGATTGCAATATCGCTACTCTCTATTGGGAGATCAATTGGCAATCTTCCGCCCATGGTAACCCTAATAGTATCGCACTGATAGTAATACGCTAATCTTCTCGTCTTTGACGGTATCTTGTGATGTAACCAGCAATCCAGTTTCTCATTCTCTTATTTCCCACGTCTGAATATTCACTAACAAGTCTCTTGTTGTCATCGAAGCTATCGGTAAATTGGTCGGGATAAAGTTCCAAAAGCCTGATTGCCCTGATTTTGATAAATGATGGTCTGATATTTCCCATATTATTCCTCCAATAACTTAACTTCTAGTGGAAAACCTTCTTCTCTGGTGCAAACAACGGTTATCTTTCTGGGGGGCTTCTGCATACCTCTTGACCAGATATAGTGGTTGACGGCCTCGTCTATCCAGATATCCTCGTCTTCCCTCATCTTCATATGTCTTGCGACGTGAATTTTAATTTCTGCCATAGCCCTGTTAGCCCTCCTAGTTCTAGGAACACTCCAAGCAGCTCTTAGTGGAATAGTCATCTCCTTAATTTCAGCCATATAATCACCTTTGTAGCTTACTTCTTCGCCACATGTGGCGCTTAGGATGTGTAGTAGTGTTCCTGTTAGTCCTCAACATTACCCACACAGGGACTCTCCTGTTTTGTTTAGTGACTTTCATTAGGCGCCTTTTCTTAGCACTCGGCTTGTTTCTTGCCATCATATCACCTAATAATTTGATAGTCCTGGATGTCTTTCTATTGCATCATCTCTCACAGCATGAGCTACGGAATCTAACAATGCCTGTCCTTCCGGGGTTAACACCTTCCCATGGTTGACATTACCAGCAGGGTTGATCTTGCTCTCTATTAATCCAGCCTCGGTCAACTGTTGCATAATGGTTCTAGAAATATTCCTCGACCCTGCAACCGCCCTATTAGGCTTCACACCCCGATCCTTGGGGCCACCGAAGTGCTGAGCCATATGGTTAGCACCAATAGGACCTAGTTTGCCAACTTTCCTCAATATGGCAGCGGATCTGATATGCCACCAGTTATCTTGCGAGGGTGGTCTCTCTCTGTGTGTACCCGTTTTGACTATTTTAGACCATTCTGGCGGGTTTATTGAGGCTACATTGACCAAACGAGCTGAAAGCTCGTTTATCAAAAGGTCCGCAGGAACATCGTGATACGTGGTCATTGGCTCACCAAGCAGCCGCCCGTCTGACAGTTCATATTTAACCATGATGACACGTTACTCCAAAACAATTGGTACCAAAATGAGTTACATGGCTCTACAAGGTTTGAAATTACCTTATTGTCACGGAAGCATATGAGGAAGACAATGTCACAGAATCCTAACATGCTTAGGACTATGATAGGTATAGGTCTGACCTTGATTTTTGTATTAGGATATGCAGTTTACTCCAATACAGTTGAGTCAGAGTATTATGGCTATGAAACTACCAATACTTCAGAGTCCCAAGTCCCCAACCAGGACGATGATACTGTAGCAGAGTGGTTTTTATCTACTAACATGCCAATGACGTGGGTCAATGTTACAGTTACTGGAGCGCCCCAGGATTCAATACTCAGAGTTCAGGCCGATGGGACTCCATGGTTTCATTCACCATTCCTGGGTGATAATCAAGAATTTCCATTCAGTTGCGAGGGTGATGGGGACTATTCAGATTTAGTGGAGACCTGTGATTATTCAACCAACCATGAAATCATAATTACGCAGGAAGAGAACACACTGAGAGGAATCGTCTCTTCCGTATTGCCAATAGAAGGATTAGGCTATCTTCAGGCTGATAATTTGGAAGAGGCATATGATAAGGCTGATGACTTAATTTCAGAAGAAGCTACAATAATCACTTGGCGAATGGGCGTATATGATGATGAGGGAAATGCTCTAGACTCCGTTGGTACAGAAATTAGTGTATCTATGGTTTATCACGAGTTAATAGATGTTAATGAGTTTCAGATTGATCCTATCGAAGAGTCCGTTTACAGCCTGGCAACACTGATTGGATGCTTCAGCCTTATGTTGGTACTTCCGTTGATAATTTATTTCTCCGCCATATACAAAGCAAGGAAGGATGAGTCAAAAAGGATAGAAGCCCCCCCACTGGAGAATTAGTGTTACTTTAATTCGACAAGGTTTAATTCTATTAGTTTAGAAATCGATTCTGAACAACGCTGTCTGGCTGGGATTATTTCTTCTTTGTAACAATCCTCCATAATCTGTATAATTTCTGACAATGTCCTATTACCGTCTATAAGATCCCATAAGCCCGAATTCAACCTGTCTAAGGGTCTTTTGAGCAATCTAGGAGCCCCTGTTAATTTAGCAAGTATCGATTCTAATCGATTAAAATCCTTATGAATAAAGATAACAACCTGTTTATCTGATATTCCGTGATCCTCCAGTATTCTATTTGGCGTGTCATAGGAAATTCCATATTCCCACAAACAAGGGACCCGGATAGGGACGCTATTTGTTTCATTGTGTAAACTCATTATATCATAACCCACGTAAATAAGCTAACCATGCAACAAATACCGGTAATCGCAGACACTCTGGTGAGCCTCATAGATTTTATTACGTTTTTAGAATACCAAGTAAGAATTCCAAAAAATGATGTTAAGAATAGTAAGATTTCGCTACCCTGTGGAAGTAATTCCAATTTATCTCCTCAACTTTTTGGTATTTTCTACAATGGACCTTGACAGTGCGGAAATTCTATTTCTAACCGCGTCATCATTAATTTCCCCGTTCTCATTGAATGCTTTCTTAATATTCGCCACAGCAACTTGTTCAGGAATCACCCATCCATGAATCCATCTAGCTGCAATTCTCATGTGATTTAGGGTATTATTGCTAGATTGCCCTCCCAATGTAGAAACCAATCCGAATACTTTTCCGGATGTGTGTTTAGAGTAAAGCCAATCAAGACTATTTTTCATTACGCCACTCATCGTCCCATGATATTCAGGACTGGAGAGGACATAAGCGTCTGAATCAGTAGCCATAGACTGAAATTGCCTAACATTTTCATCCTCCCATGAGCCTTGGGCTCCTACAAGAGGTAGAGGATTAGCTCCGTGATCCCAGATCGTCACTTCAGCTCCTAGTTCCCTACACTGGTCAAGTATTATTTCCAATATCCTACCATTTGCTGATTGTAAATCATAAGTCCCGCAAATTCCCATGACGCGTATAGGTTGACTCATGTATCTGGAAGAAGGTACACGTCTTCAAGGTGTAGGTATCCACATGACTCAAGAGAGTACATAACTAGAGAATGCTTATTTTAAACTCGTATAGCGGTAGGCTATGGATGGGGGCAGGATTAGACAGTTGCTCACAGATGCGAAGTCTCACGCAGACGTAGGTGACATGCTCTTGGCCAGCCAACTATATACTAAAGCAACAGAAATCGAGCCCAACAATGCGGCGGCATGGTATGGACTCGGTGTAATACAAACTGCCAGGGGATTCCCAGACGAATCAAGGCTGGCGTTCGAGAAGGCAATCATCCTAGATCCAGAGCATGCCCCTACTGCGGCTAATCTCGCTGTTTTATTGAACAACATAGACCCAGTTAGGTCTTACGAGCTTGCGACTATGGCTGTGAGTAAATTAGGTAGTATCCAACAATTATCTGTGATAATCGATAGTCGGAATGAATCTATAGTGGAAAATGACGGCGTGAAAATAACTGATGCTGAAAAATTTGGAGAGGCCCCATTGATAGATAGTCGTACGATATATGAAGATCAATTTGAATTAGATGAAGTCCCGATAATAGAAAGTCGAATAATTGAAGATGAAGAGGACATATTATTGGAAGCCCGACCTGTAGAAACTATTGATGAAGTCATCAGTAATGCCAAACAAATGTTAGCTACAAATAGGGCTAATGAAGCCCTTACATCCATAAGATCTAGATTGGAAACTGATGGATCAAAGAACTATGAATTATGGTCATTATGCGCATCTACACTATATTTTTTAGGACTCAATAATGAGGCTCTAGAGGCCATAGAGTATGCTATTTCGATAGGAGACGATCGGGCGGAAACACACTATAATCATTCACAGATTCTCAACGATATAGGTAAAATTGAACAATCATTGCAGTCTATTTCTAATGCACTAATTTCGGACCCTGAACATGTTAATAGCCTTATTTTCATGGGGGATATGAAGATAGCCAGTAACGAGACAGAAGAGGCAATATCATTCTGGGAGAGGGCATATAGAATTTCCTCAGATGAAGAGCTAATGATACGTATTAAAAATGCTAAAGAAGCTATATCAAACCCTGTCGATGTCGTGGGAAGTGAAGAATTACTTTTGGAATCCTTGGATGATAAAATTTCGATTGCAAGATCACTAACCGAGGATGGAGATTATGTTAACTCGGTGAAAGCTTGGAAGCGTCTTCTGGAATTAAACAGAGACTCTCCAGAGATATGGAATGGCATGGCAGATTCTCTGTCTGCCGCCGGACACATCGATAGAGCACTACAGTGTAGACAGAAAGCCAATTCACTCAAGATGGAAGAAAAAGACGACTCAATTTCTGAGCCGGAGGAAGAACTCGATTTAGTAGCAGCTGGAAAGGAAGCACAGGAGATAATAGAAAATACAGATAATTCCCCAGAGATTAATGCAAATATATCTATAGAATGGTACAATAAAGGAATCAATCTTTTGGCTGAGGAAAGGGGATCCGAAGCTCTAAGCTCCTTTGAAAAGGCAATAGGCGGGGCACCTAAGGATGAGCTAGAGCTTCGTGTCAAAGCACAGGCTGGCAGGGGGCATGCTCTGTATCAGATGGGTCAATATGGAGACAGCATTAGGTCCTATCATACGGCAATATCGATGGATCCCGAGGGAGTTAGTGGCAAACTTCTCTACAACATGGGTTCATCATACGCTTCACTAGAACTCTTCCAGGATGCTGTCAAGTGTTTTGTACAAGCTATAGACAGAGGACTAGATGAAAAAGATAGAGCGTTGTGTAAAAAACAGCTCAGTAGGTGTAAAATATTGGCTAAAGAACAAGCTAAAAGGGCCAGTCGATGAGTACTCTACTAGGAACTATACATTGAAGCAACATGATGTGAATGAGAGTCGTCAGAAAACCTCCGAATATAGACCTCAATTGTTTTGCCCATGCTCAACGTCCCCCATTCAAGTATTCATAGATGACGATGCTTGTCGCAACTGTTCAAATACAGCGAGTGCTAGCGGTGGACATGGGCATCCTAGGAGGTGAGGGCTTCTCGCTACCAGTTGTTTCCAAAATAGATGTAGTTGATGTCGATATTGAGCTTACAGAAACTGCCAAGGCCGCACTGTCTGCGTCGATGTCTGGTGAGGAGGATACTCACGTACTGCTGATCAGTGCGCAATCTGGTGGATGCTCTGGATACATGTACGATATGGCAATTGTAGAGGAACCAGATAATTCCGGCTTCCAAAAAATTCAATTCGATCGTATCAGGATATTCATCCATAACAAAGATAGTACTATGTTAAATGGAATTCGTGTCGATTACAAGGACTCACTGATGGGAGGAGGATTTCAAATAGAAAACCCCAATGCTAGTAAGTCCTGTGGTTGTGGCCAATCCTTCAGTTGATACAATGGGTAACCTCTCAGAAAAATTCGCTCAGATATATCTAATGAAGTCCAGTATATCAGTCATGGAAGGTTCAGATGCTGTAAACCATTTGAACAATATCCTATCAACCGATATAGAATCGTTACATAAAGGAATGAGAATGGATGGGCTAATCTGTGACTCAAATGGTAAAGTTGCAGATGTTGTTAATTGTTATAATGTGGGGCAGAGCATATTAATCGTAGGAATGGGTTCCAATACAGACAGTACTAGAGAATTGCTTACTAGGGGTGTACCTTGGGATAAAAAACTCTCATTATTAGATGGTAATGGGGCATTAGAACACCTCAAAATAATAGGCAAAGATCCGTGTTCACTGGTTGAAAAGATTTATCCTGAGTTATCTAAATTATCTGAAAATATGTATTCCGAGTTTGAGAATGTAGTATTCTCGCTAGGTATGCACAATGAACATGAGATAATTGATGTAATTGTAAGAAGAGACAATTCTGATTTCTACAACAGGATAGAAATGTGCAATCACAAAATTTCCAGTACCGAAGATTGGGAATTTGCGAGAATGACTATTGGATATCCCGGAGCTAATGAGGTCAGTAGTAAGTACCTCCCGCATGACATAGGAATGTTAAATCTGATATCCCTCAACAAGGGGTGTTATCCAGGGCAGGAAATACATGCAAGGCTGGATAGCAGAAGTAAGCCAAAGAAAAAGATGGTCATTATGGGCACCAACAATGTCATGGAGATTGGCAAGCATTCTTTATCTGACGACAGTATTGTCAAAATTACTTCATCAGCGGTTAGGGACGGCTCACATTTATCGATGGGGATATGTTCTGTAGACGTATCTCCTGATGCAACACTAGTAAACTATAATGGCGAATCCAAACTAATCTTACTTTGATTTTAGTTATCGAAGAAATCAGAATCCACTAGTGTAATCTCCTCATTGTTATCTATCCAATCACGCATTGTCATAAGAGGTGAAATTCTGAGTGTCCCTAGATGTCTGGTGAATAGATATACCATAGGGTCATGTCTCTCGACAATCTGCATCTGGAAAAGCGACTTTATCCTATCACTTCTAGAATCGAAGAATGCGAATTCGACTGCTACTCCGATTATCGTAGCAGTGTACAGAACTAATAACACGGAGATAGAGAAAACAACTGGGTCTCCGAGTAAGTCTCCGGACCTTAATTGACTTCCGTAAATTAGTTGTCTAGAAAGGAGGAAAATTAAACCAATGCCGACGGAAGGACCCAAAGCGTCATCGACAAGGGAGTGCATTGGTATTAGCCTTCTTTTTGTTGGATCGGCGAAAACTAGAGATGTCATTGTAGCGGCCCTAATGACAGAAATTACTGAAACTAAAAAGATGTAGAATGCGGCACTAAAAACCATAACTTGCTTTGGTCCTAGTGGAAGATATAATACGATTAGGAATGCGAATATACCCAAGAAAACGGTAATAGGCATTCTATGTGTAGAGTCTAGTACCCTATCGAGAGTTCCTGTACCATCATCAAGTCTGGGTATTCCAATAATTTCCCATCTGGTCACTCTCCTTATGATATTTGCAACATAAGAAAGAAGACCCTTGTCTATCAGTACCCATTCTATGGGCCTGAACATGGGTAGGAGGATAATAGTGACAAAGAAGGCAAATATTCCAAGTAGAGGGGAGAAAATAAGGGCTGGTAAAAGAAGGAAGTGTTGTGGTCCTAACGGCCTTAGTAAATCAGACTCAATCCTAGATTGCCTTTCTTTGTTGATGAGGAGTCTCCTTGCTTCTGAATCCAATTCAGTTCTATATCTCTTTATTGGAATTCCCGAATCAAGTACCCTACGAACCTTCTCTCTGTAATGTTCGTGCTCAGGCTCCATACCAACCCACCACTTCCATCCGAATCTAAGAGGAAGTGTGAGGAGAACGGGCAGAAGTAGAATAAGGAGACCTGTTGCTAGTCCTTCAACTGGTTCTGCCACGGCACTTGGCAAGAATGCCTGCCTTAGAAGAAACCGGTTCTGTTAGATATAAATCGTGGTTAATGGTGTGATTATCATATAGCCGAATTATACATATTTGCCACAGCTTGCCAATCTACAACATTCCACCAGGCATTGATGTAGTCGCCCCTTCCCGGGCCGAACTTCTTGTAATAGGCATGTTCCCATACATCGAGACCCAATATTGGTCGTCCACCACGACCACCTTCCATCAGTGGGTTATCTTGATTTGGTGTGGAAGATATAAACAGCTTTCCATCATCCTTCACACAAAGCCATGCCCAACCGCTACCAAATCTTGTCATCGCAGAGTTTGCGAATGATTGTTGAAATGCCTCAAAGGAGCCGAACTCATGATCGATAGCATTAGCGAGATCTCCATCTGGTCGACCCCCTCCATCAGGGGACATAACAGTCCAGAAAAGCCTGTGATTCCAGAACCCTCCTCCATTATTCCTCACAGATGGATTATCACTGTGGTTCGAGAGAAGTTCCTCAATGGACAATCCCTCCATTTCAGTATCCTTAATGGCCGCATTAAGCTTTGAAGTATACCCCGCATGATGCTTACTATGGTGAATTTCCATAGTTAGAGAATCAATGTGTGGCTCTAGTGCATCATAGTCATAAGATAGTTCGGGTAGCTGAAATGTCATGTTATCATATAACCGAAGGGGCGGTAAGATATCAATACTACTTCTGGTAAACTTCATCGTAAACATCCCACTCGGATATCTATGAGGATAGCTGTGACCGATGGGATAGATCTCGGGGCGAAGAAGGTTCTACAGGAACTGTCTCTTATACACATCTGACGCTGCCGACG
>CAXHFZ010000036.1:0-8788 GCA_964016325.1 uncultured Candidatus Poseidoniales archaeon
TAGAAGGGAGGGTATTCTCCGTCAAGGTAGATGGCAGTAAAGGGGTGCCACTGCCTCCTAAGAAAAAGAAGGGAGCTAGGAAGGCTAAGAGGTCAGGGATAGTGTCGTCATCAATTCCAGGAAAAATTATTTCCATCTCAGTGAGTGAAGATGATCTTGTCTCCGAAGGGGATGTCATAATGATTTTAGAGGCCATGAAGATGCAGAACGAAATTCAGGCCCCTGTTTCTGGGAAAATTACTGAATTGAATTGTGAACCAGGAGATAGCATCGAGGCAAATTCTCCGCTAATGGTAATTGAGCCGCCTATTGACGATTCTAGATAGAGAGATTTCAATAGCTAATGCCTGCAGGCCGTTGTATGGTCAAGTGCGACTTTCCCCAGTGCTCCTCGGACGGGAGTGTGGTTAGTCGATTATCGCCCAAAGGATTCCTTGTTGCTACAGGGAATAAGGCCTACTCCTTCAGAGAGGCTTACAAGAGATTTACTTATTGTAATAAATGCCATGATGAACTGATGAAATCAGTTTGGAACAGAGTTAGAGAAACCGATGAAAAGGGTGATGACCACGTCGCTCCAACAGCAATCTGATCAAATTAGTCCCAGCGCATCTTCTATCCTATTCATCTCAGGCCCGGTTGAACCAGTACCCACCATTGCATGGGTATCGCTAGCTGCGCAACCCGCACCGATAAAGGGAGATCCAAAACTGACCGTCCCTACCATAACTGGAACTCCTAAGGTATTCTCGATCAGCTTTGCCTCATCTGTTGTAATATCTGGATGAGCTAAGGCCCCGTTGGAATTGGCCACTAACATACTTCCAACTGTGTCATGTCCCGCAACCTTACTCCTTACTGCATTAACACCAAGTACTTCTCCGATCATATCAACCCCATCTACGCCTGGTGGGACCACTGGACTTACAATCGCACCCATCTCATTACATTCGACAAGATTTCCTGCGGCATTGACACCGCTCTGCATAACTACAACGTCTCCAAAGCTTGTTAGCTCATCGAGGTCTTCTTCCGTGGCAATGTCAGCTACCGCTATCCCCTTGCTATTTCCCTTCAAAAGACTCCCAATCAACGAGGACCCTCCCACCATGAATGGATATGTTTCGATATCGAAGGCACTTCCGATTTCCTCCATTGCATCTGAGCCAAGTGATCTTGGAACGAATAATACATCACCGATCACAGATAAGTAAACGCCGACTTGGCTGTGACCCAGAATATCACCAGTAGAAATACCCAATTTACCACTCCGTATTTTTCCTCACAGGGGTTAAATGAATAATTTTTTGCGGGGATAAAACACTGTTTCCAGTGTTCAAGGAAGAAAGAAGGCACAGCGACGATCGTTCCCGTGGGCTCTCGCACCACAGTACAGGAATCGACGCAGGAGGTCTTGACTTCCGGGTTCGATATGGGACCGGGTATTACCCCTCCGCTATGGCCGTGCGCAACTTTCTTTCAAAATGTGAATTGATATGCTTGATTGAACAGAGGCCCACACAGGGCTTAATATGTGAATTCTTGATGCTCGGGGGATTAGTGCAGCTGGGCTGAACACCTCGGTCGAAACCTCGGTGCTTACACCCGCTGTCTATCAATCTCGTCTTTTACGAGTCCCCTGAGGTGCCTCGTCTTTCGGGCGACTTCGAGCTTAGATGCTTTCAGCTCTTATCCGCATGGAGCGTGGCTACCCAGCATTGCCTTGTCAGACAACTGGTAAACTAGTGGCTCCGAGCCCTCGTTCCTCTCGTACTAAAGGGCCCTTCCGATCAGGCACCTGATACGCCTCAACCACAAAGCAACAAACCTGTCTCACGACGGTCTAAACCCATCTCACGATCCCCTTTAATGGGCGAACAACCCCACCCTTCCCAGCTGCTGCACCGGGAGGTTGGGAAGAGACGACATCGAAGTAGCAAGCCACCAGGTCGATATGTGCTCTTGCTGGTGACAACTCAATTATCCCCAAGGTAACTTTTCTGTTATCAATGGCCCCCAGAAATGAGGCACATTGGTTCGTTAGGCCCTGCTTTCGCATCGTCGATCGTTATTGGTCCGATCCACGTCAAGCCAGCTTTTCCCCTTACGGTTTACGGTGGAGACTGAACCACCTAAGCTGACCTTTGGGCACGCCTGTTAGATTTTCGGGCGCGTGGCGCCCCACCCAAACTGCCCACCAAGCGGTGTTCTCTAGAAGAGTTAGTATATTCACGCACCAAGGACGGTGTCTCTATGGACGACTACTCTCAGGACTGACGTCCCGAGGATCAACATCTCCCGTCTACTCAGCACAAGGTGCGCGAATACACAACGCCAGGCTGCAGTAAAGCTCTATGGGGTCTTCGCTTGCAGGTTGAGGTTACTGGACTGTGCGCCAGTAATAGTCAATTTCGCCGGACGTACCGCGGAGACAGTGGGACTCTCGTTGTGCCATTCATGCAAGTCGCCAATTAAGCGACAAGGTATTACGCTACCTTAAGAGGGTCATAGTTACCCCCGCTGTTTACCGGTCCTTCGTCAGGTTGAAACCCGATTTCAGATACCGGCACTGAGCAGGATTCACCGACTATACACATCCTTTCGAACTAGCAGTCGGCTATGTTTTTATTAAACAGTCGGAGTCCCCTTGTTACTGCGACCAGCTTATCTCTAAGCTGGCACTCCTTCTCCCGAAGTTACAGAGCGATTTTGCCGAGTTCCTTCGCGGTACTTTGCCCGTCACACCTTAGGCTACTCACCCAGGGGCACCTGTGTCAGTTCTCGGTACGGTCACCTCTGCGGTTTTTCATGGGACCTAGGCCTCATTCATCTTTTGCTCACGTCTTCTCGATCTTCTCACCATGACGGTTCTCCAATCGATTATTACGCTTCGCCGTCCCGACAGGAACGGTAGAACTAGCCCAAGCCGTCACCACTATTGCAGAGGGGCATACGAATATTAACGCATTTCCCTTTCGAACATCTCGGTTAAGGATGTCCTTAGGACCGGCTAACCCTCGGCTGATGATCATTGCCGAGGAACCCTGGCCCCTTCGGTGGAGCGGATTCTCACCACTCTATGCTGCTACTCTTCCCTAGATTCTCATATGTACACGGTCCACGAGATCTCACGACCTCGCTTCTGCCCGAGCACATCGCCGCGCTACCACATCTCCTTTCGGAGGTTCAGCGTATCGGTGTCCAGTTTGAGTCCCGTCCATTTTCCCGGCCCGCAAGCTTGACCAGTGATCTGTTACGAACTCTTTCAAGGATGGCTGCCTCTAAGCCCACCTTCTGGTTGTCTTCGACCACGGACACGGTTTGTCATTAACACTTAACTGGAACTTTGGGACCTTAACGCTGAGCTGGTTTATTCACCTTTCGTCACGGTAGCTTACCCACCGTGGCTCACTCCCCGCGTCTACGACGATTGCAACTTTGGAGTTTGACAGCGTACCGAGGGATCGCTCCCCCTAAATACCCAATCAGTGCTCTACATCACAATCTATCTCAACGGAGATCTACCTACGAGTAGTCTCGCGCGGAACCTGCTATTGCCCATCTCGATTGGACTTTCACCCCTATACCCAGCTCGTCCGAGCGATTTGCACATCAGCAACGGTTCGATCCTCCACCCAAGTTTCCTCGGGCTTCAATCTGGCCAGGCATAGATCGATAGGCTTCAGGTCTCCCACCATTGACTTCGGGCGAGCACACCCAGTCCCTGACCGCTTACGCGGCTGCGGACCTTTCGGTTTCCCTTCGGCTTCGCAGATCAACTGCTTAACCTCGCCAATGATCAGAACTCCCAGGGGCATTTTTCGAAACGCACGAATAGACGCTGCTCATATCTTCGCTTTCACGCCTATTCAGCTTGTTCCCGACTGGTTTCAGGATCTTTTCACATCCCGCTAAGGATACTTTTCAGCTTTCGCTCACGCTACTTGTCAACTATCGGTCTCGAGTAGTATTTAGGATTGGAAGTAACTGCCTCCCACATTCACGCGCGATATCCAACGCACGCTACTCTGGATTCATCACTTGGCCATAACTAGTACGTGTACGGGACTTTCACCCTCTATGGTGCGCCGTCCCAGGACGACTTCCACTTCCTAGAATTAGGCTACAGACGATCCTTACCCCACATCTCCCCAAGGTTTCCCAAGGGGATTCGGTTTGTCCTATTCCGTTTTCATTCGCCACTACTAACGGAATCTCTTTTGATTTCTATTCCTCCCCCTACTGAGATGCTTCAGTTCGGGGGGTTCCCTTTCCTTCTTTATATCGAGGAATGGCACTGAGTGCCAGGAGGTCCAATTCAGCAATTCGCGGATCCATGAGATTCATGCCTCTCCCCGCGACTTATCGCAGCTTGTCACGACCTTCGTCGGCTCTCGAGCCGAGCCATCCCCCAGTCGGGTTGTAGCATCATTGTGATTCCACATACCCACCTGTGTGAGTTTTAACCGCCTCTCCACAAGTGAAGAGGTGGTTCCTCTGGTATTCCAGGCATATCAATTCAGGTTTCTCTGACCACTACGTCTCCCCGCAGGGCGTAACGGCCTCAACCTTCTTACCCTGATACACGACTGTACCAAGGAGCACTCTAAGCATCCCCGCGACCTACATTCGGTATTTGAAGTAACCGGGAAAGTTAGCTTTCATTAGCCAGCGAAAACATCTCTCAGTGGCACGGTTATTCTTCACTATCTGGAGTATCTGATAGTCCAAATATCAACCCTCCTGGAAGAGGGGATAATGGAGCATCCTTGATTCCAAATGGAATATTATCCAAAAAACCTGATTTTCCACCGTTTTCTACTTTCTTCTCCTTCTGATGATATACCGGAGAGGCTTCGAGTCCAAAAACAAGAGTTTCGAGTTTTCTCTTATTAGACTCCTGAAGATCAAATGGGAGTGTAGTTTTCTGGGATTCCTGATCATGAAGAGTATTTGTTTCGCCGGAAATATTTTCTTCATTTTCTTCGGTCCCGCAGGTCAGACAAATACCAGAACTAGTGGCCATGCCACATACCTCGCACACCCTCATAATAGTCGGCTCTGGGCAACATCCCTTGATGCTGTCGCAGTAATTCTTCTACTCTGCCTCATAGTGCGCGCCTTCTGCGGGGGCGTTTCCGTAAATCGATGGCAGTAGTGAAAGTGATGCTATCATCATTGCAACTATGATTACCCATTTGACCATCTCATTTGGCCAGTCCACTGCATACCTAACTACGGCATATACTGTAGCAAGGGCCACGCTCAACAACATTATCGGGAAACCTGTCTTAAAGAATCTATTGAATGAGATATCATGACCTGCTTCTTCGGCAAGTCCTGCAGCCACAACGTTAGCTGAGGCGCCGATAATCGTACCGTTTCCTCCCAAGCACGCACCGAGAGCTAGTGCCCAGGCCAGTGGACCTAATTGTAAATTGAGTTCTGGATCACTCGCAAGCTCGATAACTACTGGTACCATAGTTGCCGTGTAAGGTATGTTGTCGATAAAGGCAGACGCGATTGCCGATACCCAAAGGAGCAGGAGGACGGCGACCATCAGCCTATTTTCCTCTGAGGCTTGAGATATAGCATCGGAAATACCTGTAGCTATTGCATCAATAAGTCCCATATACTCTAAACCATGAATCATAATGAAAAGCCCTGCAAAGAAGATTATAGTTGTCCACTCTACTGCATCAAGGGGACCTTCAACATGATGTGGAGAGGTAACTAGCAGCATGAGGACAGCCCCGCCAAGCGCTATGGTGGCTACTGTGAAGATAGGATGAGGGAAGCTAGAGTGGGCGAAGAACGCCAGAATAACTAGAATCAGGATGAATCCTGATTTCTTCAACAGTTCTGCATCCTTGATATTGTACCTAAGTCGTAGAAGGTCTAAATTGCGATGCCTCTCTCCCGAAAGACCTTCAGATTCCAACCTAGAAAGAAGCCAGAATGAGGGTGCCATAGCGATTATTACAGCAGGACCAACGTGGATGATGAAGTCGATGAATGCTATCCCTTGATCTGCAAGAATGACATTGTCGGAAAGTGCCTGAGATGACAGTTGTGCCCCTATTATGATGTTGGGAGGATCTCCAATTTGTGTTGCCGCCCCTCCAATATTTGAGAACATTACTTCCGCTATTATCAAGGGTATTGGCTCTAGATTCAGAACCTTTGCTATCTGTATTGTAACAGGGACAATTAGGAGTATCGTGGTAACATTATCCAAAAATGCCGAGAAAACAGCTGTTATTGTGCAGAGTATAATCGATAATCTCCATATGGATCCGCCACTCAACGCATAAGCCTGCACCGCAGCCCATTCGAAAACCCCGGTCTTTCCGAGGATATCAACAATTACCATCATACCAATTAGTAGACCAATTGTCTCTTCATCTATCCAAGTAACCACAGTACCTAGATCTGGACCGTTTCCGATGATATGAAGAGTGATTACTGCCACTATTCCGCCGACGGCCGCCGCCAGAGCTCTGTGGACTACTTCGAAAACTATCAGTGCATAGACGATAGTGAGAATACCAAATGCCGCTGGAACGGCCCATTCTGGCATTTCTGCAGGAGTCCATACTCCTGGTTCAGAGGTCGCTGCAAGGGCTCTTGTAAGCTGCATAGCGCCCCGAAGCAAATTACACCTAAATATATCACTGATGTAGATTCAAGACTTGCATACATTATTTGCCAGACCAAAGAACCACGATATTACCTCGACTGAATGAAACAACTGATGACGTTTTAGTAGCTAAAGTGGAAAAAATCTCCATTCTTTCAGAAGACCCAGATGCTACTCCTCGGTTGAGTTTAATCTTGACTAAAGATCTGCTTGAAAGTTGATTTTTAAGTTCGTCAATCACTGAGTCAATCACTCCTGATTTTCCTATCCTAACGGTTATTGGGAGTTCTGAATCGGAAGACTCCCTTACTATCCTAGTCGGAATTTTAGACATATTACTAACCTCTGAACGAAGGCCCCATTGTTTTGGTTCTACCGCATACTCCACAGGTATACTTGATTGATTTTGAACGAATCCTAACTGTGGAATTCCTTCCAGGAACCATCGCTAATTTACATGACCTACATATCGCTATTCCGCTATAATTTTTCATTCTAGCTCCATGCTTCTTACTGATTCTTAGAATTAATCTAGCAGAAGCATCGGAAAGACTCTGCTCGTTACTTTTTTTCATAACGTGATGTAAATCATCGATTGCTTCTATGGCTAGTGCCTTCTTCAGATTTGACCTTCTGCGGAACCTGCCGGACAATCAAAGCACCTCCAGCTCTAGGCGGATTGATTCTGCAACCTCATCTATGGTACCTCTTCCATCTACTGAGATTACATTCAAATTTGTCTTTTCGGACAATTTGTAATACCATTCTGACAAAGGTTTGGTCTGCTGATGGTACGCGTTAAGCCTACTTCTTACAGTTTCCTCATTGTCATCCTTTCTCTGGATAAGCCTAGAGAGGATTTCGGAGGGAGCTGGTCGGAATTTAGTATGGTAAATATCTCCTGTTTCAGGATCCATTCTTCTTCCAACTATTCTCTCCACGATATCTTCATCGGGAACTTGTATCATAATTACCATTGAAACTTCAGCTATGCTGGATAATTCCTCTGCCTGAGCGATGGTCCGCGGGAACCCATCAAAGAGAACCCCCTCTGAGGCGTCTGAACGCTTGAGCCTCTCAGATATCAGGCCGATGATTATGGAATCTGGGACCAGCAATCCGCGATCCATGTATCCCTTTGCCTCATTCCCCAAATCAGTACCCTCTCTCACTGCTTCTCTGAGCATGTCACCAGTGGAGATCTGTGGCTTGCCGGTAGTTTGGCTAATCCTCACTGCTTGAGTTCCCTTGCCGGCACCTGGAGGGCCGAATAGTATGATGGAAGGTGCTTGTCTAGAGATTGCAGACATGGGCATCCCAAACGGCTAACACTGATAACGCTCACGGACGGTTTTGTTCCCACCACATATTACCGTAAGCTGCCCATTGCTCCATTGTCCATCCTTCTGGAAGACCTGAAAGTGGCAGGGGAGGAGCTCCTTCAGGTGTCTTTTCTATATTCAATGAGGGGAGTGATGATGAAGATATCGCTTCATTAAGTTCTTGTTCGGATACAGTACCAGTAAGGACTTCTCCTGAAGCGCTAGTCTCCAAAGCGGCCGCTCTTCTTTCATTGGTGGAGCCGGTAAGTAGTGCTGATCCGGGAGGAATCAGTTCTTCATCGGGGCGTGCTGCCAGAGCAGAAGACCTTCTCGCCCTGACAATCAGTATGGCAGATACTGAAACCACGACAATAAAGATCAATCCTATGGCCCATGATGGTACGAGTCCCTCTGTAGACTCCCTCGCTTTGCTGACTTGCAATTTTAGGTATGCATTAGTTGAAACCTCAATTTGCCCGGTACCATTTGCAAAGACGTCCAACTCAACAATACCATATTCTGCATTCCCTCCTGGGTTTGCTACTACCTCTATAGAGATCGATTCTCCGGGCTCTATCGTCCCTGCTGATGATGGGTCGACATCAAATCTCCAATTCTGATCACCGTCTACCTCGACGGAGACTTCAGTCTGAGAATTACCGATGTTCTGCAGGGTAATGTCGAATGTAGCAGGATTCCCGGATGATACGCCTTCTACAGTGTCATCTGGAACTGAAAGATCTAGCCATGCGGATGATAGGACAAAAACATCTAGCCAAACGGTTTCGGAATGTGTCACCAGGGCAGGTGTAGTATAATCAATTAT
>CAXHFZ010000037.1:0-8724 GCA_964016325.1 uncultured Candidatus Poseidoniales archaeon
TCCTTTTTGATTGCCATCAGATGGGCTTCTTCCGAGACTCCGGTCTACTTCCCACCTCCTGCTGTGGTAGAAGAGGGTACCAAGGTAACCGACTTAACTGCCTTCCTGACGGGCTCTGCATTCCTAGCCAGCGCTCTTTTCGCCTATGGGGTTTATCGAACTATTTTAGCGGCCAGGGTCTCCCCTGATGTCAAGGATCGTCTGTAGATGTCAGAGAATGCTTCCCTTTCACCACCCAAGCCCCTTTCAAATCATTTCCAAGATTTGTACTCCATGATCAGGACAACAGTTATCCTAGTTACCATATTTTCCATACTCTGGTCTCTCGCTTCAACAGCCATACTGACAGAATGGACTCACTCATTTAGCTTCAATGATGATTCAAAGGGCTTGGTCATTTATTCACCATTTGAATGGGTAGAGATAAAATGGTCATTTTCGATATTGATGTCCATGATTACTGTAATTCCGATTTTATCATTCATGGTATTCAGATTTGCAAAACCCGGACTTTATCCTCATGAATCCAAATGGCTAGGGAGAGTCCTTCTGATCAATTCATTCGTCCTTCCACTATTGATTTTTATCATATGGTTCTGGTTTGTTCCCGAGATGGCGAGTACAGCTTCTTCTCTGTCAGAAATAAATAACATAACACCCAGATATGATGTGGCAGAGATAACAAAACTTGCAATTGGAATTACATGGGTGGCAATTGTATGGGTAGTTTTGTTCAATTCCTTAACAATAATCAGATTCACAAACGAAGAAATTGGGATCTACAATTGGGCTAGACCAAGACTGATCATAATTTGTCTAGGCCTTCTAATTTTGACCCTGCCCAACATTTTTGAAGGTTTGAGAATACTTATCTCTACCTCGGTTATCGTTTTGTCCGACCTCGCCTCTAAGACAGTACCTTTGGGCGGTAACGGTGAATAATCCATCCATAATAACACTGCATTGAAAGCTCACGTATAGTACCGATACATGTGAAAATCCTCAGGGTTGTTCTTGCCATCCTAATCCTCATGGGGGGCATCTTCGTCAATATGAATCCAGATTTAGTAGATTCTCATTATGATTTCGAAGAATCTGATGAGTCTACAGATCTTGTCGGTTTACAGATAGATGAGAGGTGGTTGGTCCTCAGGGTTTCATTCCCTAATTTGCAACATTCTGAGTCCATAACGTCTTCTCTGTTGCAGGGCAATGGTTCAGCAGAGGAATATGTCCAGCAACTTTCAGGAGGAGCCTCGACACTGCAAGTTACCGTGTCAGATGATGTTTGGGTCTCAGAGTTTGAAGAATCATATTGGGGCGCAGACTCACAGAATGAGAGAGACGTGGGAAATAATGGAATGGGAGTTGATAGATTAGTAGAGAACGCCGCTAAAAATTTACTTACTGGTCTGGATTTATCAGATTGGGACTTAAACGGTGATGGCATCCTAGACAGGCTCCTTGTACTACATTCAGGAAACGCTCAGGAATCGGGAGGACCTTCGGAATCAATTTGGAGTCATTTCTCTACACTCGCAAAACCAATTGAAATAGGCAACTGGGAAATTAAGCATTATACTATTTCATCTCTGGAATCGGGTTTGGGTACCCTTGTTCATGAAATGATCCATCAGATGGGTGCATATGACCTGTATGATGTTAATTCTGACCTGCCCTCTAGAACTTGGAACGGATTGGGGGACTGGGATATAATGGCGAGTGGAAATTGGAATGGGAATGCTATGATACCTGCGATGCCAGGTGGTGCAACCCTTGTAACAATAAATGGACTTGGGATAGAATCTATTGACCATGAATTAAGCCAAAATATCACATTGTACCCAATGAGCTCTACACAAAATAACACTAGAGTAGTTTCCATAGATACCGCACCAGGTGAGTCCGTACTAATTACTTACAGAGCGGATAATGGCTTCGACTCTGCCCTTCCCGGATCAGGATTGATTGTGGAATATCTAGATAGAAATAATGGGAATGTAAATGAAAATACAGTCAACAAAGACCCAAAAAACCCTTGGGTAATGATTATTGAGGCAGACGGAGATCAAGCGCTACTGAGAAATCGTGACAGCGGGAGTAGTGGAGATCCTTTCCAAACTGGTGATTCCTTCGGATCTGAAGGTCACCTAATCAGAGATAACAGAGGCAGGTTAGTTCCATGGCATGTTTCAATTACTAATATTGGACAGGCAAACGCTTCATTGGAAATAATTCCCAATAATGAATTCACCGACAGGATTCTTACTCCTAGGTCGCCGATACAACTAATCGAAGGGGAGAGTGCCTACGCGTCAGTAAATACACAATTACCTTGTACCCTGGTAATCAATACCAGTAACGATTTAACAATTCCCGAACCAATTGAAATAGAGATTTCTGCCGGGATAACCACTATACCTATTCTTCGTTTTTCAGATACGAATCAAGAGATGGGTATTCTCAATGGCAATATTGGTTGTAAGGGAAAAACCCCAGAAAACCTCAGAATAGACTGGCAATCCATCGGACATAGAATTCCCTATCAAGAGGTCGAGCACGTCATAAAGTGGGACCGACCATCAACTATTTCCATCCCGATTTCCATGATTGGCACTGGATCAAGGAACTACAATATAGCCATAGAAGGGGCCGTTAGTAGGATTGCTACTTCAGACACTCAAGGAGAGATGCTATCTGGGGATAATCTAGTACTCGCTATCCAACCTGACGGACTATTGACTCCCGGAATGTACGCAAGGGGAGAGATTGTATTCCAGGACGATTACTCCGTAGAGCAGAGGATTAAAATCGCACTAATAGCCGAGTCTTCCTTAACGGGTGATGGGATATTAGGGTGGATTTCTCAGCCCTCCAATGGACTATTGACGATATCCATACTCCTGGCGTTTAGTATTGTTATGGGAAGAGATGCAGACGACTAACGTGGAGTGCTCCACCTTGAATCAGTTGGGGGCCTAGAAATAGACATGTAGTCAATATCCCCTCGTACGAAAATAGGCATTAACCATGTTTTATTCACCCCAGATGCTAACCTAGAAGCAAGGCAGGCTTCGTTCCAGTCACTTGGAATATTCTCAGGATCCGCGACTAACCAGGGGGCATGAGATTTGCCAACATCGCCCTCATAACACCTCCATTTTGTCCCATACTTAAATCCCGATTTTGGATTTAGTCCTCTGTTCAACAAATCAAGTAGGACTACCGCACGTGTATCTTCATCCCCCTTTATCAATGACCTAAATGCGGAATCGGTAATTCCTCCACCAAGTAATCTTTCAGAAACTCTACTTACTTCACTGTCCAATCTAGGTATGAAGTATCCTCCACCAGATATCTCATACAACGAGCCCGTATCAATATCAATTCCAGAGTACTTTCCTAACTCTCCTCGAGGATTTTCTATTGATATCCGATATGTTACAGCGGAACCTTCCTCATCAACCACTATAATTTCTGGAATTAATCCCTTTTGTTCTACTCCCTCACACCATGAGTATAATTCCTCGGGGACTATTGCATCATTTGAATTGAATATCTGTAACTCTGAAACAGGATCGCTTTCTCTTGGATGCAGGTTTGAAGGCCATCTCATAGCCCAACTATTTTGTTCAAAATCATAGTCTGAACTCCACTGATCTATGTTCAGAACTACTTTATTTCCCGGAATCCTTACAGCTTCCATAGCGACATATTGGACGAGAAAATTTGGGTTTTCTTCCAATTCATCTACAATCAAGTTTCCTGTGGGGAAAACTATGTTTCTGTGGTTCACACAGAATAGAAGCTCAACAGTATTCATGTGTATGCCCCCACCTTCAGCAGGCTTACCAATTGCAGACTTGTGCCATAATCTGTCAGCAGACTTTTCTTTAAAATGCCAAAGTCCGTTATCACGCTCCACGCTCTTCCCAAAGGGTTCTCAATTTCATTCCCTCGGTCCAGAAATATCATTTCCTACCTCCCTCTCCAGGCACTATGGCAGTGTACAATGAAGCCGAATCACTACAAACTCTCATCACACTTTTAGAGGAAGTTGAAGGAACTAGAGTTACATTGATTGGTGACGTTATGCTGGATAGATACCATCATGGATATGCGAATAATCTCAACTCTACTGCTCCTGTGCCCGCTCTTAGGGTGATATACTCCGAAGAATCACCGGGAGCAGCCGCCCATGTTGCTAGGGGGCTTAGCTCATTAGGACTGTCCGTCGATCTGCATAGCTCCGTTGGAGATGATAATGAAGGAAAGTGCATAATCAATACTCTTAGGAAAGACGGAATAGATACTTCTGGAATAATCGAAGTCGAAGAAAGAAATACATTGACAAAAATAAGGTTCTATGGCAGTAGGGAGAATCTTCTAGACCAAGAACAGATATTACTCCAAGCCGACCGTGGACCTCTTGATGAGCTAGATCCTAATATCAGCGAGTCTCTGACCAAGGCATCCTTGGAATCATTATCAGAAAGCCAAGCCTTGGTGATTTCTGATTATAACAAAGGTGTCATTACAGAGGAGGGCTCAGAAGCATTAATCTCAGCAGCTAAGGGTCTTGGAATTCCCTCCATTGTCGACCCAAAGCTAACCGGTTTGTCCAGAAGCAAGGGTGCCGATATAGTAATTTTTGGCATCAGAGGACTCGAGCTTCAAAATAAAAGGCTAATGACATCATCTTTGGATAAAGCGGCCACCCACCTTATCGATACCTACGATTGGGGGGCATTGTTAGTTCTAGGAGGAGTCAATGGCGTAACACTCCATTCTGATAATGGAAGCAGAGTATTCTTTCCCTGCAGAGCAGACGCGCCCAAACAACAGATCGGACTTAACGATGCTGCCGCCACTGCTCTTGCTGCCGCGCTGGGGAATGGTTTAGATGTCATAGATGCGGCAGCGCTCTCGGCTGCAGCTTGCGAATGTATTCTTTCTGCCGAAGCCAGTCATGAATTCGTTGACAGTTCAACTTTACGGCTTTGGCTAGAAGATCTTTCCTGGAAATTAAGAATTTCAGATCGATAATCAATATTGCAAGAAGTTCAAATCACTTCCCCGTTAGCGGAAGTCATGAGCAACATACATGCAATGCTGTTCTCACTCCTTATCATGCTCTCATTCCACTCTACAGATTCGTTGATTGATGATGAGAATCAACAATTTTACTCTGATACCATGGATATATCAGACCCGCCACTTTTAGGGTTTGATCAAGATTTAGGAAACACATTAGATGGTAATGAAATTATTTCTGGTTTCACAGTCTCTTCAACTTTACCAGATTCTACAGATTGGCAAATCACAAGACTTTCCAGTGATGGTATTCCGACGAATGTAACGGATCCTGTTTCCTTGGAGATATCTCCATCATCGTCAAATCAAGATGATGGACTATCAAGATGGATATGGGAATTCACCATCGATTCATCATCTTTTACTAATTGTACTTGTTTTATCACTGTGACATCAACGGCTACTCATCTCTCATCATCAATTTCCACCGTATTCTTTACCGGTATTACTAATATGCCTGCAGTGGTTATAGATGATTGGACAATCCTGAATGAGGGTTATGTTACTTTCAGCGATTATATAGATATATCAGGCCAGGCATTCTCTCAAAATAATCTTCCACTAGATCTCTTAATTATGGTGATTAGTTCCGACAATCTTGCGAACGCTTGCTCAGACAATCATGAAATATCATCCTTAGACGACATTCAAGGAAATAGTCCAGAATATATCCACAATTTCTCATTATTCGGTGAATTTACAGAGAATGTAGACTCATCAATGCTAGAAGATGGTTGGTTCTCGTTATGGCTTTTCACATCTTCACATCAAAGCTCTGCAGTAATACAATCTCAATGTTTTGTCTCAAAGATTGATAATTCTGATCCAGTAGCAATTATTGAGGGGGACACATCCTCTACGGAAGGAGAAGGTAATCTAATTTTTGATGCTGGATCATCATATGATCAGTACTGGGGAAAGGACGGTTTGAGCTATGTCTGGACCCTAGTCAGCTTGGAAAATTCAGGAAGTATTCTGATGGAGATTAAAGAAGGCACTGAAATTAGTTATTTCACATTTCAGGATGATATTTCTGGTAATTTTGAGCTATCTCTTCTAGTTTCCGACGAACAAGGAAATACAGACTATACAAGTATATCTTTTTCTGTGGAAAATCTTCCTCCAGTTGCTAAATTAATTGTTTCTGATCAGTCTCTCACTGATGGAGATAAATTCAAACTTCCAGACCTGAATGAATGGACACTAGATGCATCCGACTCTATTGACACAGCTAATGATTTAGATGGCCTTAGGTGCGTTTGGAAGATTAATTTCAGGACTATTTACGAAGGCTGTGAGAGAACACTACTATGGCCAGAAGACGATACTAATGATACCCTTCTGCTGACTCTTGAAGTTATTGATGACGATGACGATTTTTCCACTATAACTGTCGAACTTTCACGCTCAGATCAAGGGAATGATTTCCCAATCACCATAATCGTATTACTAATTTCGATACTATTCTTCGTATCTTCAGTATTCTATTCTAGAAGGACTGATGATATGCAAATACCAAAGTGGAACGACTAGAAAGAATACAATTTACCCTCATCACTAAGTAGGAATATATCAGGTGACAATCATGCATGATACTGTAGTAAGCAAGTCAGAGTACATCCAACGTCAGGACTATCTAATCTCCAAAATTCTACCTAATTCTCTAGTAGTCATACCAAATAACCTAGCCTCAGTAAGGTCAAATGATACCAAGTATCCTTACAGGGCAAATTCATACATGATATACCTAACCAATTGGTTAGAACCAAGCTCAGTATTATCTATTAGCAACTCTGATGGCTTACGGGAAACTACACTGTACGTTAAGCCAAGAGACACTGAGAGGGAGATTTGGGAGGGTAGAATTGTTGGACCCGAAGGAGCACTAAACAACTGGCCCGTAGACTCGTCAAATTCTATTTTAGACTTTGAGAATTCCATTAAGGCCATATTGCCTAAATATTCAAATCTTTACTCGATTATCGGTATAGATTCTGAAATCGATAACATTATACAAAAATACTGGCATAAAGAAATACTAGACCCACGTGTTCATTTGGACGAGATGAGATCCATAAAATCAAAATCCGAGATAGAACTTATGAAGACAGCTTCCTCGATCTCCTCTGATGCACATGTTAAGGCTATGGCCATCTCCAGACCAGGCATCGGTGAATGGGAGATTCAGGCCTCAATAGAGGGTCATTTTACAATGTGTAGGAGTACAAGTAGCTACAATCCTATTGTAGGCGGGGGAGATAATTCAACGATTCTTCACTATAGCACAAACCTAGAAACTATTGGGGAAGACGAGCTGGTATTGGTCGATGCTGGGTGTGAAGTAAATGGCTATGCATCTGACATAACCAGGACATGGCCAGTTTCTGGGAAGTTTACCCAACCTCAAAGAGATATATATGAATTAGTCCTAGAGGCCGAACTTTCAGCAATAGAGGCCTGTCAAGCTGGCTCACCGTGGATTAATATGCACAAAGCAGCTTCTGAGGTGTTGGCGAGGGGATTGATAGATTTAGGAATCCTTAATTGTTCATACGAAGAGGCGATAGGAAAGAACTTTGATGGTGAATATCGAAAATTTTTCATGCATGGTACTGGACATATGTTAGGGCTAGATGTGCATGATGTCGGTGGGGGGAGGCAAGGTGACAGACCTGGTCCAGAACTAGCCCCCGGCATGGTTGTCACAATTGAACCAGGATTATACTTCGCCGCATGGAGGGATGACATTTCAGTACCCCAAAAATACTCAGGCATCGGTGTAAGAATTGAAGATGATGTATTAATCACTGAAGATGGGCCTGTAGTGATTACCGAAATGTGCCCCAAGACAATCGATGAAATAGAATCAATCGTCGGGAGTGCTTTGTAGATGAGTCATTTTGATATTCTAAAGTCTCAACTGCAAGATAATCCTCCGAGGATTACTGTAGACGAGGCCATTGAAATTTATGAAAATGCCAATCTCAACGATCTAATGCATGTAGCCTCTATCGCGAGGAAAAGAATAGTGCCAGGTAATGAAGTGACGTATCTTGTGGATAGAAATATCAATTACACCAATGCATGCACAATAAACTGTCAATTCTGTTCGTTTTATAGGCCTCCTGACCACGAAGAGGCATACACACAGAACTTCGAACAGATTAGCACTAGAGTCACTGAATTAGAACAAATAGGCGGGTCTAGGATTTTAATGCAAGGGGGCGTTAATCCCGAACTTAAATTAGATTGGTACACTGATTTGATTTCTAAATTGCGTACCTCTCATCCCACTATAGATTTGGACTGCTTCTCACCAATCGAAATAGAGGGAATTGCCGAGGTATGTGATTTATCCACCTATGAAGTACTTTTGAAACTGAAAAATGCAGGAATGCATGGCCTGCCCGGAGGCGGCGCCGAAATGCTCGTAGACTCAGTAAGGATGGATATTTCTCCTAAGAAAGGCTCCGCGGATAATTGGATAAGAGTCATGCGCGAAGCACAGGAAATAGGCCTAACTACATCTGCTACAAATGTCATTGGATTCGGTGAAAGTAGAGCAGATAGGATTCTACATATGGATCTGTCTCTTATACACATCTCCGAGCCCACGAGACTCAGTAGGAT
>CAXHFZ010000038.1:0-8616 GCA_964016325.1 uncultured Candidatus Poseidoniales archaeon
TGGGGGCAGGGTTCAAAATCGCCCCTGCTTTACGAGGTACATGGCAAGAATGTCCAGTACGGGGACTCCACCAGTGATGAGGGTGACAGTAAACCCTCTTCAAAAAGGAAACTGATTCTACTAGGATATCGAGGTGTGTAAATGTCATATAATCCTCACGATATTGAGAGTAAATGGCAACGAATATGGTCATTAGAAGGAGTATTCGAAGTAGAAGTAGATCACTCCAAGCCCAAGTTCTACTGTCTTGAGATGTTCCCTTACCCGTCTGGAAATATGCATATGGGACATGTTAGGAATTACTCAATCGGAGATGCAATGGCACGATTTCAAAGAATGAGAGGAAAGAACGTATTGTATCCAATGGGATATGACTCATTCGGGATGCCCGCCGAGAATGCAGCGAAAAAAGAATCTGGGCACCCTCACACAGTAACCGAGAAAAATATTGCAACGATTATGGCCGATCAAGAACGTATGGGCTATTCTTATGATTGGCGTAGGATGTTTGCTACTTCCACTCCGGAGTATTATCAATGGAATCAGCATTTGTTCTTGAAATTCCACGAAGCGGGGCTTGTTGAGAGGAGATTCGCACCAGTTAACTGGTGTAACGACTGTGATACTGTACTTGCTAACGAACAAGTGAAAAATAATCGATGTTGGAGATGCGGTCTGGAGGTCGTTCAGAAGGACATGGCTCAATGGTTTTTGAGAATGACAAGGTATGCAGATGAGCTACTGAATGAGCTAGATGATATTGAATTCCCAGAAAACGTCAAGACCATGCAGAGGAATTGGATAGGAAGATCGCAGGGAGCCCATATCAATTTCAAAGTAGTAGGCTCAGAATCATCTATTGGAGCCTTCACTACTCGCCCAGACACTATTTTTGGAGTTACCTTCCTAACACTATCACCTGAACATCCCCTATGCAAAGAATTAGTTTCTGGTACGGATTATCATGATGATTGGGAGAAACTAAGGAACGAATGTGCAAGGATGACCGAGTTCGAGAGAATCAATATGCTAAAGGAGAAAAAAGGAGTTCCATTGGGACGCTTTGCTATCAATCCACTGAGTGGCGAGAAAGTTCCGATATATGCCGGAAACTTCGTAGTAGCTAGCTATGGAACAGGTGCCGTAATGGCAGTACCCGGGCATGATCAAAGGGACTATGACTTCGCCAAGAAATACGGACTTCCAATTAGGCCAGTATTGTCCAAGACAAGAGGGGCTGAAGCGATTGAAGAGAATCCCGTATTTGATGGCTTGGGATGGATGGCTAACTCTAATCTAGAATCGTTCGACGGCCTCCACGGAAATGAAGCCAAAGAAGCAGTAATATCGGCTCTGGAGGCCGATGGAACCGGTTATGGAACGGTACAGTACAGACTGAAAGATTGGCTGCTGAGCCGTCAGAGATTCTGGGGAACTCCAATCCCCATGATTCATTGCGATGATTGCGGGGTTGTACCTGTTAGCTATGTTGACTTACCAGTCAAACTTCCACTTGATGTTAAATTCAGTTGGGAAAACAGTGGCAATCCACTGGAGGGCAATGAAGAATTCTTGAATGCAGAATGTCCTAAATGCGGAGGTAAAGCGAGGCGTGAGACCGATACAATGGATACTTTCTTTGACTCATCGTGGTATTTCTTGAGATTTGCAGATTCTAGTAACAGTTCGGAACCCTTCGATTTGGACAAAGTGAATTATTGGTTAGATGGAGGAGTAGACCTCTACATCGGAGGAATAGAGCATGCTGTGATGCATCTCTTGTATGCTCGGTTCTTTACTAAGGCCACACGAGATCTTGGAATGAACTCGGTAGGTGAGCCATTCGGACGTTTGGTATGTCAGGGTATGTTGAATGCTCCTGCTCCTTTCTGTGTAGAGTGTAACTCTGAGTACCATGTCGAAAATTTTGGAGCAGACTGTCCCAATTGTGGTGCTGGACTGACAACCCGGTCTGTCAAAATGGGAAAATCACTTGGTAATACTGTAAGTCCTGGAGAGATGGTTACTAAGTTTGGAGCTGACACGGTGAGGCTCTTCATCCTCTTCGGGGCAAATCCAGAGGCTGGAATGGACTGGTCAGATACTGCATTAGAGTCTAGCTCACGGCAGATGAACCAAATTTTCGAGGCATTCAAATCATTGGAGGGTGCGTTCCAAAACCCAAAGGATATCGACTCTTGGCTACTAGCAAGAGCACTTGATAATCAAACTAGGTGGATTGACGCGATGGAAAGTGTTAGTCTAAGAGAAGGAGTAATGATTAGTCATTACGAAATGCTATCAGACTGGCAATGGTACAGGAGAAGAGGTGGATTAGATAGGGAGACAATCCAGAGATTCTTATGTATCTGGTCAGAGATGTTAGCCCCCGCTACTCCTCATATTGCTGAGGAATTCTGGTCTTCACTAGGAGGAACGGGCCTTCTAGCTAGTAACACACTGTCAGATCTTTCAGATCTTTCAAATTCAGACTGGTCAGTGATACTGGCTTGTGAAGACTATCTAAGAGAGTTTATCGATACTGCAAGAAATCTCAGATCGCTGGCAGAAAAACATTCTAACTCACCATTATCCAGAGTGGTGGTCCAGGTAGCTAGTAAATGGAAATCGGAACTTGCCAGCGATGCCATTAATCTCGCTTCTACAGATTTTGATTTCAAAAGCCAGGGCCAAGAGTATATACGAAAACTTCCAATATTCGAGAACGAAACTATGCGAGGAGAAATATTTCA
Organism: uncultured Candidatus Poseidoniales archaeon; assembly: GCA_964016325.1. Taxonomy (GTDB): domain Archaea; phylum Thermoplasmatota; class Poseidoniia; order Poseidoniales; family Thalassarchaeaceae; genus MGIIb-O5. The sequence goes on from CAXHFZ010000038.1 coordinate 2,754, forward strand.
GTTATGGATGACTCTAACAACAGGCTCGAAAAAGAAGAGGGGCAGAATACATACTTGGTCAAACTCTCAGAAGACCCTCTTGCTCAATTACTTGGATGAGGTAGAAATAATTAATCATAATTCTGAATTCCTAGCCATGGCATTGGATATAGAATCGATTACATCATATTATGTTGGAGATGGTGAAGATGTTGCTGGAAAGGCCAGAGTTGCCTTCCCTCTTGAGCCTGGAATAGCCTTCGTCTGATGCTACAAAACCACTGACTAAACACGCGGTGGGTTCATGGGGCTAACTGCTCTCGGAGTTCCGTTGAGCGAAGAAAAAAGAGAAAGAAAGAGCCGTGGCCGACGCAGGCCCAAGAATCGTTTTGAGGGAAGACGAAGCAATAATCCTCCTAAGAGAAACGAACAGTCCGAGTCCATCAAGAGGGCCTTGGCTAGATTTTCGGTAGTTCCAAAGCCGATGGGATTCCCCTCAGAGATAGATCCACCCCCAAGAACAATAGACGTGAATTGGGAACTCAATGCAGTTTCCAAGAACACTCAGAAAAAGGCAGGAGAGATTGTGATGAGGAGAGGAGAATTCGGATTTCTCCCTCAAGAGAGAGTAGATGAGATTGCATTACAGTTAGATGGACTATCCATATCTCTCGAACAGGCACTATCCCTTCGGAATGCCTTGAATCAAGAGAAGAGTGTCTACTCTCATCACAAACTAATGCGTAGATCTAACGAGCTAAGCCGTAGGTATAATTCCGGTGAAGATGTGATATCACTTTCTAAGAGGTTTGACGCACCTCCAGTAAATACCTTCAGGGCCATTTTGTCAGGTAGAGGATGGGGTAAGAACAGGATAAAGGAGTTCTTGAAGCACCCTTCAAAGATGGATGACAGAGATAGGGAACAGTTCGAACTAGCAGAATCATTGGACAGAGTAAGCTCAGTTAATCAGGATGAGACTCATAAAGCATCAATGGTCTTCGAAGATGTCCTCTACTTATTCTTCGACTCCATTGGCGTTAGGTACAGAACTCAAGAGGACCTTATGGCAGAACAGAAAAAAACAGAAGGAAGAGCAGTTATTACTCCAGATCTACTGATGATCGATGACGTAAGAATAAATGGAGTCCCGTGTGCGTGGATAGACGCCAAACATTTCTTTGGGGCAGACCTGAAATTTCCTCGAAAGAAAACACAGAAGCAAGTCGATCGCTATGTCGCTGAGTATGGTCATGGGGCCATTGTGTATAGGCATGGATTTTGTGACGGACTGGTCATCAATGGAGCTGAACAGTTGGATGCAAGTCCTCTGGATTTGACACTTTTAGATAAGTTTCATGAAGAATCTAGTCCCTAGATATCTCCAATTCTTGTAAGGATATTTTCCAATCCGTGTTTATTTAGTAGACTTCTGACTTGATCCACTCCGACTAGTCCGGATTCTAGACTGCTGGGTACAATTGCCACACTTGTTCCCAACATGCAAAGTAGTGCAACACCACTATGGCCCATTCCCCCATCCATCATTGCCTCCTCGCACTTTCTTAGCACCTCAGAACGAGAATTCTCTTCGGAAAGTCCGCTCTCCACAGAGAATTTTCTAGAACTAACCAAAACATCGCTCCATCTAGACTCATTCCACTTTTTATTAGACAGATTCTCAAGATTCTTACTCCCGGCAGATGAAATCAATCCCCTCCACTCTGGATTATCTATGTACGATGAGGTATGCTTACCTCCCTCGCCCTTCCATGCCAGTATTATTTCCGCCTCGGCAGCCCATCCCTCTGATTTACCAGGGCCGTTTTCTAGGTGATTACCACTGAACGGAGAACCAGGAATTTTCCTTATCTCCACTCCTCCGGCTGATAATGCGGTCACATCTCCTAAACCACTGGATCTTTTACGATCTACCAGATGGGCGATCATTAGAGAACGTCGGTGTCCCTCTTCGTAAGGTATCCCAATCGCCCTCTGAATTGAATTACAAAAGGAAACCGAACCCGCGGCAGACATTCCAAAACCCTGACCAGTTGGTAAACCTAGTTTGACATTAGCCTCCCAGTCATAATCCATAACCTCGGGAACTCCGTCAGAAAGTAAACTCAACGATTCCATATACAATCCAGAGTCACCAACATGGTCACTGAAGAAGACGTCAAGATTGCCCTTCCCTTCTCTTCCCCTACAAATAATCTCTACACCATCTTCCAGACATATTCCAACACCCCTGCTTCCTTGATTGACAGGATCAAGATCACTATCTTCAATGGTGAATATCAGAGTGACGTGTCCGCCACAATATCCTCGTCCAAGCAACCCCGGCACGAGTGTTCCGTATGCTACAGGGAATTAATATATCCCGCTCAGAGAACAGCCTTGAGGTCGTCATCGATACCGCCAAACCTTGCAGTAAGCTCTGAAACAGCCATTTCAAAGGCAACTTTAGGACTCATTGATCCATCGGTCTCGAAGGACAGTATGAACTCATTGGGAACATCTTCCAAAACTACAGCTTCCTTGAACTCTCTGGACTCCTCGGTCCCAGAGCCAACGTGATTCAAATCCTTTCTTAGCAGATCAACCTTATCAACGTCTTCCAGTCTACCATTCTTGTTAAAATCTCCAGCTTTGATGTTAAGTCCTAGGTCCCAGAGAATCTTTGCCCTTGACTTTGTGTTGATAACTCCAATCTGTCTTGGATTGAAATTCACACCGCAAACAGGTGACCACTTCACATGGTCCTTCCCTCTTCCCATGATTGCAGTGGCTGAAAACTCAATAATCTGACCTTGAAATAGCTTAGTTATTGGTATAGATTGGTACTTCTCGGGAATGAAACCCTCCTCTTCTCCTAGAAAGTTAAGATCACCAGCTGTTACCCATACCCCTTCTTTAGAACCCTTCTTCTGACAATAGTAAAGCATCGTACAAAGGGCACATCCCCTGTCTTCTTCCACCATATCTGCACAGTTTGGACACTTATTCTGAAAGTAGTACTGTTCGTGGTTTGTAGGGATAGGAATCATTGCAAGCCTCTGTGCAATAACCTCATCTGGAAGTGGTCCGTCAGTCTCCCAGACTTCTCCGTCCTCTTCCACAGTCTTCTTGATGAAGCTCACAGTCTCGATAGCCATTTTTGGAGTATCTGACATCAATGTCCTCCTTATCGAATTAACAAAAGCTCGATCTGTGTCCTTCAAAAGAATCCTGATTTTCTCATCGTCCTCATAGAGAATTTCTGCACTAACCATATTTTCACACCTCAAACACGCCTTCCACGGCGTCCTCCCTTAGACTTTGTACCATCGGTTGGTATGGGAGTGACATCTTCTATTCTAGTAACCTGCATTCCAGCCCTTGTTAATGCTCTGATTGCAGAGGTAGCACCTGGGGCGCTGTGAGATTTATTTCCACCAGCTCCTCTGTACTTTACGATAACCTGATTGAAATCTTTCTCTGCAAGCATCTCAGCCATTCTTTCAGCCGCTCTCATGGATGCGAATGAACTAGATTTCTCAGAACCGCCCTTGCTTACCATACCTCCTGATACCTTACATATAGTCTCGGAACCAGTGAGGTCAGTAGCAGTCATCAACACATTATTGTGTGTGGTGAAGATATGCAGTATAGCCTTGTGGGGCATCAATTATCACCTTCTGGAATAGTGTCCTCTACAGTAGGGGCAGTCGCCTCTCCAGCTTTGATATCCTCAACGAAGGTATCTGCAACCTTCACAGGTCCGCCGACAGTGTCCGCTTCTTCATCGGATGTGTCAATGGTAGCCCTGATTTTTTCTAACTCCTGTCTGAAGGGATGATCGGGATTCTCGTACTTGGAACCCGAAGTGTACCTGAGCATCTCTTCCTCTTCTCTGAGGACGTGATATCCGGGGACCGTCATCTTCTGATTCCCTATTGATATATGGCCGTGGACTATCAGATTTCTGGCCGCTCTCATAGATGGTGCTAACCCTTTGTAGTAGACTTGTGACTGAAGCCTTCTGGCTAGCATCAGCTCTACATCAATCTGCAGAACGCTGTCTAAAATAGAGCCTTCTGAAAGTAGTCCCTTTCTGGTTAGGGAAGCGAGTAAGTCATCCTTCTCTCGGGCATAGTGGCCTTCGGATGTGTCAACTCTTCCTATAAGCTTCATAGCTTGATTTCGATGTCTTCTGAGGGCGGATTTCTCTCTCCAAATCTCCCTCATTCCCCCAATCTTCTTCAGGCCATATTTTGCTTTCAGAGCGTGTTCTTCCTCTATTCTTGCTTGTTTCCATGGGTGAGTTGGTGTCTGAGTCTTAGGTCTTGCAAATTTCGGATCGCCCATCTAATCACCTCACTTTTTCCTCTGAACACCAAGAGCAGAGCCCTTTCGGCCATTACTTCTAAGTCGCTGTCCTCTAACCTTGTGACCACTTCTGTGCCTCATGCCTCGATAAGTCTTGATGCCAGCCATCCTTGCAACGTCATCGTCTCTCGTCATCTTGACTTCTAGAGCTACAATGTGAGCATCTTCATTGGTCTCTAGGTCTCGTTGCCTGTTCATTAGCCACCAAGGCATCTCGGTAGCGTAAGTTCCAATGGAATCTCTGAGCTTATCCTGCTCTTCATCACTTAGATGGCCTCCTAGCTTGCTTCCATCTACTCCAGAGAGTCTACAAATCATCTCTGCAGTCCTCATACCTATTCCCTTGATAGAGCATAGTCCGACGGATATTTTACGCAGACCGTCTACGTCTGTATCTGCAATTCTGATGATGTATGAGAAGTCGTCTCCCAGCTGTGTCTCATCTGTTCCTGTCATATACGGTCCTCCCGCGTTCACCGGTCACCCAGTGGCTGTTAAGCGTCCGGGCGACCAACCATCCCTATTTGAATGGATTGGAAGGCCCAAAGGGACTATTCCTCCATGCAAACAACATACATAGTGTAATCGCCCGTGTCTCTTGATAGTTCAATATCCACCATAAATGATCTCGCACCTTCAATTTCTCTCATAGCCTTGTGAAGACGTCTCTGCAGCTTCGGATGGATTTCTGGGTCCAGTGAGCATCTCAAAGTTACACTGCCTATTTCTAACCTGGCAAGCGATGATGCAGTTTGTGATATCGTATGCATTTCAGGAGGGGAAAGCTTGTGTTGCACAACACGACCACTGGAAATTACGAAGCCATTCACCTCATGGTCATCATTTAGTGGATCTGTATGAATAAGCAGGGGCCTCCTCCCCTCAGTTCTAATCCACGAGAACCCACTTCCATCTGGTATCGCCTTTGAAATCCACTCATCTTGCAGACCACTCTCCAAAACCACTGGATCGACTATTGTAATCCAGGAATCAAATGGAGGAGGCTCACTAAGCCTGACTCTTGAAACACCTGTGCCCTCTCCCTCAATCGATGACATTATCCTCTTGGTCCCCATCCTAATACACCTTCTGGGGTTATCGGATGATAGAGAACCGATCCACATCGAAAGCCTATCCACCCTGCCCCCTCCCCTGCTCATCCACTCCCAAGTTCTACCACATCCTGGGTATATCCTTTCCACAATCTCATCTATCATGGATCGTTGTTCTTGATCTAGCCTAGGAGAAAGGTCGAGGAGGATACACGGACCGTCCGGGCCCAACTCCAGATACTTCTTCCATGATGATAGCAGGGGCTCAATACTGGGTTTCATCTCATCAATATGATGATTCTGTGCATCTCTGGGCCTGGCAGGATCTAAGTGTAGCATTGCAACAGGGGGATGGGCTCTTGTTCCCGCCTCTCTCAGACTCGACCAGAACTCAGCCATCACACCCTCTGAATCTGTACTGTCTCCGATAATTACTCTGTCCATGGTTCTCTGAATATCGT
>CAXHFZ010000039.1:0-8515 GCA_964016325.1 uncultured Candidatus Poseidoniales archaeon
GATCCTACTGAGTCTCGTGGGCTCGGAGATGTGTATAAGAGACAGCTAATACAGGGGGATTCCAATCCAAATCCTGCAGTTTCAGTTGATTTAGTCTTTCTGACATCCAGGACATGTCGGCCGCCATGCCACTCCCTCAAGCAGGAGGTACATTGCTCCATCGGAGCGAGCTGTTCATTTCCCATAGGCCTATCCGGTTGTATGGAGGGTGGTTCAGTTGAGCTGACTTTGCTTGGGATCGCACAGGATGGAGGGTTTCCCCAAGTAGGGTGTCTGAAGGATTGTTGCGAATATGCGAGGCAGTCCCCAGAGCTCTCTAAATTGCCAGTTTCGTTGGGAATACGAGGACTAGATGGATCAAGTCACTTGATTGAGGCGAGTAGGATGATGGCAGGACAATTTGACTTATGGAATTCCATCGGAACTCCAGAGTGGCCACCCTCTAGTGTTTCATTGACACATGCTCATCTTGGTCACACGGATGGTTTGGGATTATTTGGACGTGAAGTGATGGGTTCTTCAGGAATAATTCTCCACTGTAGTCCTTCTATGGGAATCCTTCTAGATTCAACACCTTCATGGTCAATAATGATCGAACAAGGAGTGATTATTCCTAATTATTGGGCCCCATTGGAGCCCTTTGAACCGACCCTAGGTTGTGGATTTACGTTAACGGCAATTCCAGTTCCCCATAGATCTGAACTCTCGGACAATCATGCTTTGATAATCAGGGGAAATAAAAGGAGCCTACTTTTTATGCCAGATCAGGATTCCTGGCGGGAAACTTTGGGAGAAGAGTTGGAAATCCTGGATTGGCTTGAGGGTTTGGAGGTAGACATTGCATTGATAGATGGGACATTCTGGAATTATGATGAGATATCAAGCAGAGATGTTAGTGAGATTCCTCATCCTACTGTAACGGAAACCTTAGGATTGCTAGGAAATAGAAAACAAGGAGATCCCGAAATTTCATTCATTCATTTCAATCATACAAACCCTCTATTGAGAAAAGGGAGTATTGAAAGTAGATTTTTATTGGAGGCGGGGTGGGGCATTTCTAAGCAAGGCGCAGTGTACCATCTGTGAACCGAAGCGGAACCTTATGAGGGAGGCGTACTAGGGGTAGTTGTGCTGCTACACGGTGCGGTGTCGAGCGGTCTGGGCAGGGCCCATGTTTTCATGGCTCAGCCACATTATCAAGACCAATTCAAAGAAGTACTAGGATCTAGTGCTTGGCCTGGCACATTGAATGTAGATTTGGAAAGTGAGAGCCTGGACCCCTACAGGAAATTGAGAGTTGCTTCTGGACTGGACGATGGAAGAGATGTTGTCGGACTTGAGCCAATTAGGATTCAAGGTTTTGAGAGAGATGGAAAATCGTTTGGAGGAGCTACAGCTTTTCATGCTAGTATCTCTATCGATTCTGAAATATGGACAAAATGTGCCTTACTGATCCCTGACCTAACTAGGCATACCAAAACTGCTGAAATTATCTCTAACTCATTCCTGAGAGAAAGCCTGCCCTGCGATGATGGTGATGAAGTTTGGATCAGGATAGACCGATTTCTCTAATCCATTCTGAGTTAACCATTGTGGACATTTCCAAGTTAGCCAACCCCATCCAATTCTTATGCCCCCTGAGTGAAGATGGTGGCTTTGAGAATATTCTGGTATCGGGGATAGAACCCATTCCAATTCCATCCAGTGCCGAATGGTTGATTTCCCAAAGAATCAAACCTCTAGAGCTACCCATTCCCATATCAACGGGAATATTTGGTTTTTCAATAGATTTAGCCAGGAAGTCTAGATCATATTCTCCTGATACGACTCCTGTGATGGCGGAGGCCATTCTCCTGACTTGGTTCCACAGAAATGATTTGGCAACCACGCAAATTCCTATTGGCCTGTTATCACTATCTAGCCAAGCATCACAACTAATTACAGTCCTAGTTGGATCTTTTCCTTCCTCAAGCCTACAGAGATTGGTGAAGTCATGAGTCCCAACAAAAATTTGACATGCATTGCTTAGGATATCAATATCAACATTTTCAGGCCATGCTTTGATAACTTCGCATCTGTAGTAGTACTTCCTTGAGATTACCGGACGTGTCGGGGTGGTGGAAGGGACTTTTTTCGCGGCCCATGCCACCAAATCATCTGGGAGACGATCGTTCAGGGCCCTGATTACTTTCGATCCATCGACAGATGAGATTACTGACTCGGGAAGATCTATACTGGCCAGGTTCATTCTCACGCTAACTCCTGCGTCCGTTCTGCTGGAGAGCCTGAGACATCCCTCCCTCCACCACCCTATCTCTTTCAATGACTCCTTCAGAGTGCCTTGGACAGTTCTTACATCGGGTTGTATTTGGGAGCCATGAAATAGACCTCCATGGTACCCGATGGCGACTAGAAAACAGTCGCTGGTCAGTTTGTTTTCCCCCTATTCCTCTGAAATTAGGTACTCCATAGCCTCGTCTACTGACGAAAAGCCGAGGCCTAGCATCGCGAACTCCAAGGCTATTGGGATAAATTGTCGAGCGTTAGGATTGCTCCTGTCATAATTTGTCTTCATATCTACCAATTCTATCAACGCCTTGGCGGCTTCATACAAGTGGAATGAGACGTCTACATCGTCTAACTCATCCCCTAGTGACTTCAGCTTCCTGAATTCGCGAACTGCCATTGGCATTCTATCGAACTCGAGTAGAGCGTTGGCGTAGGAGGCGAGGTAATCAGGGTTCTTCGGGTCCATGGACGATGCTTTTCTGAAATAAGCTGCTATCTGGCCCTCGTTAATCCTATCATTCCCTTTATCATCCAGATTTCCATTGGCCTGAATCTCAAAAAGAGCGGCTTCTGCCCATCCATGGAACCCTGCTGGTTCGTCAGGATTGGCGTTGGAAAAAGCCTCAAAAATTTCCATTGCCCCCATGAAATCTCCTTTTGTGATTAGTTGGGCTGCTTGAGTTACTGTGTCTTCCATTGGTCTCCCTCGGGCTTTATCGGCGGCCTTGCAGTTAAGAACGGTGCGGAAGACCATTATGAATTGTCTATCAACTCGTTGATCAATGCGTAAACAGACATAGGTTCATTGATACAGTAAAGGCATTCACTCGGATCTTGAGAAGAGGGATTGTTTTTTCTCTGAATAAAAATCCAGCTTAATGGATTTAAGAAACTTGATTGTTTAATCGAGACATTATCATCAGAGATATTTGATTGCATCCCGTCAGTAATTACATGTATGTTCCCAAAACCAAATATTCTCCCGATTATTGAAGGCTCAACCTTTAGATTCTCAACCTTCTCAAATGGGATGCCAACCGTACTAGAGTCAAAGTAAAGGAACTTTTTCCTAATATGGACCCTCTTATCTGTAATGGCATACTGGAATGCATTACTATAGTGTGCAGTCAAGGCCACGGCGGAGATTGAAGAAAATACCCCTAATACGAGATAGTACCAATCTTTCCAGACTGGAATGTGCTCCCCGATAAAATGATCAAATCCATGATATCCAATAAATATCAAAAATGAGTTTATGAGTGTTGTAATGTACCATATTAGAGGAATTAATCCATTAATGAGTAACCATGATGTCGTCCATCCCCCTGATGTGGATGTATTGAGATAGTGATTTACTTTTGCGACCAGAAGCATCATTATTGCAAACCCTAAAACACCCGAAATGTCAATGATGGTTTTAGCTAGTCCAACTACCAGATTCAAATTAGCCTCTCCTTCGATAACAGTATCATACTTAGCAGCCCAGTAGAAGACTAGGTGGATTACAAGTACTAATCCAGCCAGAGCATATTTGCCGGACATGGACATCAAAGCTGGGCTTCCATGCCATATTGGAGTCTCTGAATCGGAAATCTCTGGGAACCTTTCTCTTACTGCTTCAGAGTCCAATTTTGATCTGAAGCTGGAAATTATCTCACTCATAACGACACCTAATGAAGAACTCCCCATGCGTGTTCTGCATTTCCATGAATCCATTCATAGTCCTGCTCTGTCCTAACCCCATCGGAATCCTCGAATGTGATTGAGAGTACCTCCAATGGATATTCATTATAGGTTAGATGACTGACCCATGAGGCTCTGGTTGGTTGGTCAAAAATCCATCTTGCTCTACTAACTGCCCTAACTCTGATAGTTGCGCTTGAGTCGTCATTCCAAACCTTAACTCTGAATTCCGGGAGAGCATTTCCCTTGTCATCCAGCAATGCATCTTCAGAGGTTTGCTTGCAAAGCTCAACAGTGCAGTTATCGAAATTCTGAGTCTTTCCAGTCTTCCTATCTTGGAAAACACCTGTGCCTATATTTGGAGAACGGAAGAAATCCCTCAACCTCCAAGGCTTATCGTCTCTCGCTGACCACATCGGAGTGACGTGTGGCATGAACCAATCAAGATATGATCCATCATTGAAATGTAACATCCCCCAAAACCATGGAAAGGAAGGCGCTTGAACGGAAACCTTCTGGAAATAGCCTGTTCCCTCCAAAACCTCGCCATCAACAACCAGCCTACACTTTGTGGCCTGTAATCTGAGGATATCATATCCCATACCCAAGAAGTACTCATTATTCTTGTAGGTTAATTCACTAGGAGGCCCCCACCAAGGAGTGAGTTCGGCTTCGAACTTACTGGGTGCGCCTCTGGTAACTGCCTCTTCATCACTTGAGAGATTTATCCAAAAGGACTTGTTACCGGGTGCCATTCCTATCGACATATCTTGAGGGATCAAGGGTATTACAGCTCCTGCTCCTTCTCCTTTGCCCTCCCCTGGCCATAGAGGATGTGTATCTGAAATACTGGCCATCCTGCATTCCCTCATTACTAGAGGCTCAAACATTTTCTCTCCATCAAACCACCAAGCACAGACCATTCCGGGAATAACATGACCTCCGTGGTCGTCTACAAACATCCTACCTCCGGGCTTCCACCAGTGTCCACTAACTCTTATTGCTGGGGTTTCTTTTGTTGACCATAATATCATCAATTGCTTTGATCTACCTGGCCTATCAGGGTCTGGGATGAGTATCAGTGCCCACCACCACCACCATGATAATCGACGAATAGGGGGCATGACATCAAGCCTCCACAGAGATGAGAAGTCACCCTTGAAATGAGTATTCTCTTGAATCATGGTATCACATTATTTCTCTCTTGCTAAAAACTGCACTGCCAATACCTATCATGGAAAGAGAGACTCCCATGAGCATGGTTACCGAAGTGAGGATACCTAAATATGCGTTACTAGAATTTAGTGTATGCACCGGAGGTGACCAAATCCATTCTAATCCAGTCTGTAAGCCGAAGGCTGATGACATCTGAGAAAATTGAAGAGTGTCGGGCCAAGAAACCATAACGATTGAATCAATTAGTTGCAGGCCCCAGTGAGACACAGAAAGTGTGGCAATTGAAGAGCTGGGGGAGATAAGAGTAGTGAATCCCATGGCAAATTCCCACACTCCAATCACAATACACAGGTATACTCCATACTTCGGCAAGAGTAGCCCTACAGTGTTGAAAAGAGAACCATATGCTGCCAAGACAAGTATGGTTGCGATAGCGATTCCAAACCAAACAGGGAGGTCCTCCACTCTGAGCAGGCTTTCTCCTGGCCCTATTATCGATGTGATTAATCCCATCACCAAAGACAAAGCTAGAACAAAAACTGAGACAACACCCATATATCCTAGAACACGATAAAGTATGAACTCCCCCCTGTGAATTGGCTTAGATAGTAGATAGTGTAATGTTCCCCTCTCAGTCTCGTCCCGAACCAATCCTAAAGAAAGGAAGAGAGGCAGGAATAGGCCTAGGAGAAGGACGAATGCTATCTTTCCTGTCGCTATTACGAAGGTCCTGTGGCTGGCTTCGCCCGCATAATTTTCGTCTACTGGATCTTCATCCACGGAAGAGTCGGCACTGATGGAAATGACCTCTCCGGTTTGTGAGTTTATCACCCAAATAACATCACACTGGATACCATTACCATTTGCGTCTGGCCTGTGTGGCTCTTCCCACCACATGTATTCATCTGAGCCATCCAATTGAGCAAACCAATCCGTCCTGAGACAGTCTCCATCATCATCGACTCCCTGACTTCCTGCTGAACCGTCCCAATCGATATCGTCCTCATCTATGTACATCTCCTTGGGATCTTTCGGAACGTCAAATATCCCAGTAACATAGCCGTATGTAAGATAGTAATCCCTCGGGACTGTTATATTTCCTTCTGCATTAAATTTCCCATTTGTGGCATATGTGCCGTCTTCTAGTTCACATGCTGACGCGAAATCTGGGATCCAGTCTACGAATAACTCCCCCCGTGTATCTGGACAATCCGTGACATCATCCCAGTCGATAACATAGTCCCATTGCCCTCCCTTGTAATCGATATCTATCCAAGTAGCGTCAAGGAGAGAGACTCCCTCCCATGTCTTGTTTCCTGAAATTTCTCGATTTTCATCATTCCAGTCTATTTCACCCTCGTAGATATATGTTCCCGACCCTGGGTACTCTTCTCCATTCCAGTCACTTGTCCCATATTTTCTCTCTTGTCCGAGGGGGTATCCATCTCTGTCTTGATCCACACTGTCACCATCGTTATCTATGGATTCGAATCCTTCTCTTACCGAGTCAATGTAGAAAGCTAGTAGCAAAATCATCAACATTGTCCCCAGTGCTAAAACTACCCAGGTGGATATTTTGTGCCTGAGTTGCCTGATAGTTAACTCAATGACAGCGCCTGCCTTCCTATCCAGTCTGGTCCAAACTGTTTCTGAAAGATCTCTTCCCTGTACGTCCAATCACTCACCCCCTACGAGGTACCCGAGTAGCGAGTCTAAGTTATCATCGGGATTCTCGACTGCAGTGACCCTAATTCCAGATTCAATTATTGCGCTGGGAAGAATTTCATGTGCGGCGGAAAGATCTCCTGTCTGAATTTCCAAAAAACCCTCCTCTGGAAACCTAACACCGTAAATCGGCTTTCTTGTAATTAATTCCTTGGCCAAATCTCTAGGAGATTCCGTTTCAAGTAGAATTCTGTGAGGGTGTTTATCGAGAAGACCCCTAATGGCATGTAAATTACCAAGAGCGAGTAGTCTTCCGTTATGGAGAATCACAATCTGCTCTGTAATTCTCTCGATTTCCTCAAGTATGTGGCTGGAAACAATTACAGTTTTTCCACGATTTCCTAGCTCTCTGATAACGCTCATGATACTAGTTCTGGCAAGAGGGTCACAACCGTGTAAGGGCTCATCAAGAATTATCAGATCCGGATCGTGAACAAGTGCATGGGCAATCTTCACTCTCTGCCTCATGCCCTTACTATACTTGCCAACTTCTTTGTAACGAACATCACTCAGGCCAACGAACTCCAAGACATGCTCAGCCCTTTCCCTGGCCTCGTCCCTGGTCATTCCATGTAGTCTTGCCATCGTCATAAGGAAATCCAATCCAGTCATCCACTCATACAATGGTTCAGTTTCGCTGACATAACCCACTCTTCTGAAAGGAGACGTGCTCTCCCAAGGATCGGTACCGAACAATCTCACTGTACCTTGGCTCGGCTTGAGTCTACCAAGAAGTAGTTTGAATAGTGTTGATTTACCAGCTCCATTGGGACCTAAAACACCTGTAACTCCACCATCTATTGCAAGAGAAACATCATTGAGTCCTATCACTTCTCCATACCACTTAGAAGCAGATTCGATCATCACAGCCGGGGCCTTTGCAGTCACTCTCTAGTCACCTCCAGAGAACTAACCCTGCTTGTGAGTAAGGCTAATGAAAAGGAATTGATGAGTAATATTGAGACAATTGAAAAAGCAAGAGGATAGTCATAATTAGACTCTATTCCAACCAGCCACTGACCTATATGGGCCAGACCATCATAAGGGCTCAAAAGATAGAGAATCGACGATTCAAAGGTAGACTCGATAAGGAATGCGACCATCTTCGTCCCGTAGATAACAGCCAAGAAGGCTACTGCGGCGAAGAATCTACTTTGACTGATACTGGAAAGCGCGAGGCCAATGGAAGTGTAAGTTAGAACCAAAAGAATTCCCGCCAATAGCCCCCCCATGAAGATCGGGAAGGTATCGATCAGAAATGCCCATCCCTCTCCGTTCAGGACAATTGCACTGGTGTAGTATACCATGTAAGAGAAAACTATCACGAAGCCGAGTACGACTGCGCTACTAAGATATTTCATCGCCGTGTAATCTATCCTATTGACTGGTCTTGAGAAGTATATAGCACTCGTTCCGTTCCTACGGTCATCTGAAATCATACCTCCCACAACAAGTGCGGTAAGGAGAGGCCACATGCAAAGATTCCGTGGGAAGAATCCGAGTACTTGTCCCCACAAGTTATACCTGTTTATGCCCCACATTCTGGAGAGTATCTCCCCGAAACCTCCTTGCCCTCCCAATGATGCCAGAAACAGCATCTGTCTCTTATACACATCTCCGAGCCCACGAGACTCAGTAGGAT
>CAXHFZ010000040.1:0-8515 GCA_964016325.1 uncultured Candidatus Poseidoniales archaeon
GATCCTACTGAGTCTCGTGGGCTCGGAGATGTGTATAAGAGACAGGTCCACGCACTCTTCCGTCTCTCTCTTCTTATGATTGGGTTTCTCAGGAGAATGAAATAATTTTCCGCATCCAATACACCTCAATTCCCATTCCCAAGTCTCAGAAATACCCTCCATGACAACACCTCTCCATTCCATTTCTAGTCTCTCGGCCAGATTTTGCATCCTGTAGTCATCAGTAACCAGTACTGCTCCTTTGCTATACGCCAGTGCAACCAAGCTCAAGTCAGTTTGAGAAATTCCAGCCATATCTCCCGTCTCCACAGCAAGCTTGGACACTTCTAAAATGGAATCTGCACTGGGTTCTGAAATTATCAACCCTAAAGATTGGATGATTTGCGCTCTTGTAGGGGAAAACTTCTCCAGTTCCGCAATCTGTGAATTTACAATCATTGAACCATTCAATTCAGACAGGGGCCAGGAAATTAGGGCTGATGTATCTAGAACCGTGACATCGCCCACACTCATTCGTCACGCCTCTCTTTCATTGATTTTGCCACTAGAATTCCCCACAAATACCACTATTTCATAATGCAATGACATCGACGACCGTATATGGGACTGTTGCCAGGTCAGTTTTGGGATACATGGGATTCCTACATTGAGTGGTCACTTGATTTGGGCCTCCCCGGATTAGGAATTCTATCATTCACTGAAGCAGTTATCCAACCCATCCCCCCCGAAGCACTAACCTTGCCGATGTACTTACAAGCACAAGGGGAGCCAATGGAATTATTTCTGATCTGGCTGATAGTGACCTTAACCAGTGTTGCAGGAGCATTTTTAGGATGGTGGCTTGGAAAAGTATTGGGACGAAATTTCGCTGAGAGATTCATAAAAAGAAAGCATATTGTAAGACTGGATAATCTAATTGAAAGATATGGGAGTGCTGGTATATTCATCGCTGCACTTTCACCAATTCCTTACAAAGCTCTCGCATGGATAGCAGGAATGGGGGAGATGGACAAGCGTCAATTTATCATTGCAGGTCTGTGGGGGAGGGGATTGAGATTTGGAATTCAAGGAATAGTGATCGGTGTTTGGGGAGACCAGTTACTAAACCTACTATCCAATCCACTTATTTGGGTTGTACTAACCGTAGTATCCCTAGTGGTTTTCCTGCCAGCAATTCGTTGGTGGGATTCTCTATTAGAGGAAGAAGAGTAATTTGAACCCGATTGAGGGACTCAGAGTGTCCTTCTACCCGATTCGATTATGTGTCGACCACATCTCGGAGGCTTCAGCTCCTGTGGTGTAGTTCGGTCCATCATACCGGGTTTTCATCCCGGCGACCCGGGTTCAAATCCCGGCAGGAGCACCAATTTATTCCAATTCATGAATCTCGATTGGTATTCTCCTCTCTTTCGCCTCTCTGATTACTACCCTGGTCCACTTGCTGGTCGCTGAAGGCATTGCCAAAATATGACTAGAAGATTTTAGGATTTTCTCAGTCAGGGAATTCGGTGCTTCGGGCCTGCCCCTGTCCTCCAGCCCTCTACGTGGATCATCCCATTCCTCAGAGAATATCGCTATGGCAATCGAATTATTCACCGCCCATCTCTCAGCCATGTAGTCAACACCGCTAGCGCCTCCTACAATAATCAGGTCTGGATAACCGTTCATCTCTATCCATGAATCTATCAAGGACTCGAAGTTAGAGTAGTCATAGTACCTGCTTGAACCAACAATCGCTAGGTTGATTATTTCTCCATCATCATTCAAATCCCTGCTCCCGAGGCGTTTGATAACATCCTGTCCCACACCGTCTCTCATGGCTATTCCAACTGGGTCTGGAAAGATAAACCCATTCCTGAAAATCTACTCAGAGAGGTTTTCTTCAAAATACTACACGGTCGAATTGATAGTCTTAACCCCCGACCTGAGTCCGGAGAAGGTGCCATGCCTCTGGACGTAAAATCGATTCGTGGTCAATTTCCGATCTTGCAAAGAACCCTTCCTAACGGAAAGAAGCTAGTCTATTTTGACAATGCAGCAACCTCCCAGAAACCTCTCGTAGTAATCGATGCAATGTCTGATTTCTACAAGAATTATCATGCAAATGCACACAGGGCGAATCATACTCTCGCAGATGAATCCACTGCGGCCCTAGAAGGCGCTAGAAACAGGATATCACAATTCTTCGGAACATCCGAGGGACAGATGATCTACACCGGAAGCGCCACAGAAGCAATGAATCTAGTGGCTTATGGGTGGGCTCGTTACAATCTGAATGAAGGCGATGTCGTCGTAACTACCGAAATGGAGCATCATGCAAATATCGTCCCATGGCAAGAGCTATCGAAAGAACGGGGGATTGAGCTGAGGTATGTTCCGGTAGATACGGAGAAATTCACTCTTGATTATGATGCCATGGAAGTAGCAATTGAGGGTGCTTCACTTGTATGTGTGGGCCACGTGAGCAATGTCCTGGGCGTTAGGAACGATATTGAGAGAGTAATCAGGATGGCCCACTCCCAAGGGGCTAGAGTGGCGATTGACAGCGCTCAGGGAGCTCCACATGAGAAAATATTCTTCGACGATCTTGGTGCCGACTTCCTATCAGTAGCCGCACACAAGATGGCAGGCCCTACTGGCATAGGATGTCTTCTGGTTAGTGACGCGGCCTTATCAGAAATGGGTCCCTTTCTCACAGGTGGTTCGATAGTCAAGAGGGTCTCTCTGGAGGATACACAGTTCCAAGAGGGATTTGCAATGTTTGAGACAGGAACTCCAAGGATGGCAGAAGCAATAGGATGGGGGGCAGCCGTCGATTGGCTTGAGGAAAATATAGACTTCGAAGAAGCACACAAACATGTTCAGAGTATCGCTTCTTGGATGGCTGGGAGAATGCGTGAAATTCCTGGAATTACGGTATTTGGATTCCCTGAGAGAGAAGAGTCAATCGGTGTCGTTTCTTTCTTACATGATACAATACAAGCTCAAGATTTGGGATATCTTTTGGATGCCGGTGGCTTTGCCGTAAGGACCGGACATCATTGCGCTCAACCACTGATGGAGGCCATGGGAGTTGGCTCTACCAATCGTGCTTCTGTTTGGATTTACAATACTATGGAAGAGGCCGAGGCTTTCGTTTCTCATCTCGAGTCAATTGTATCAAGATTTGGTTGAATTGCCAGAATCGTGAAATCCTAAACTGCTTTCGCACCGGCATGGGCGACTCCGATAAGTGGTCTGATGAGGTAGCTACAATCATTGATAGATTCCAATCTTGTTTTGATACTATGGAGAGATACGAACTGCTATTTGAGTATGCCAATGAGCACCCTTCCGCACTCTCGGTAGATGAATGGGATGATGAAAATATGGTCCATGGTTGCCAATCAAGAGCTCATGTCGAGTGCTCCCTAGACTCTCATGGAGGTTTCATCGCTAAAGGAGGCGCGGATGCTCAGATTGTACAAGGACTAATGGCAATCACCGCGATCGCAGTTAACGGACTGCCTCCAAGCGACGTGGCCAATCATGACCCCTCATATGTAGAAGAAATGGGGCTAAGCCAGATTTTAACACCTAGTAGGGCCAATGGTTTCATGAACATGGTAAAGAAAGTGAAGGAAGAAGCCTCATCCCTGATGTGATCATATGTCTGTAGAATCTGATGTTAGGGAATCTTTGAGGTCCGTAGAAGATCCAGAGATGAAAATTTCAGTAATTGAGCTGGGGCTGATCTACGAGATAAGGTCCGAGGACAAAGATGGCGGTACCCACATAGAGGTCGATATGACGTTAACCAGTCCTGGTTGCCCCATTGCTCCTGAGCTTATGGCCGCTGTACATAGGGCGACTGAGCAGACTGAAGGGGTCAGTTCCGCGCATGTCAATCTAACATTCTCTCCTCTTTGGGATCCCAAGAAACATGCCTCTGAAGATGCCAGAATAGACATGGGAATCTTTTGATAATCACTGTTGCATCTCAGTCGCTCTGACAGTATTTGACATCAGCATCGCGATAGTCATCGGGCCCACTCCACCAGGTACTGGAGAAACCGCGCCAGCGACTTCTATGACATCTGGATGAACATCCCCGGATAGGTAATATCCCTTTTCCGAATCGTCATTGACGCGGTTTACCCCTACGTCAATAATGGTAGCACCCGGTTTTATCCAATCTGGAGTAATCATGTTCGGACTCCCCACAGCGGCTACTATCAGATCCGCACTTCGGCACAAATCGGCCATGTCAATTGTTCTAGAATGAGCTATAGTAACAGTTGCATCTACTCCTCTCTGTGCGAGTAATATGGATTGGGGCATCCCCACAATCCTACTACGGCCAATCACTACTGCTCTCTTCCCACGAATTTCTAAATCTGTACTTTCTAGCATCCGCATTACGCCAGCAGGAGTACAGGGAAGTAACCCGCTTACATCTCCTTGGACCAGTCTACCTAGATTCTGCGCATGGAACCCGTCAACATCTTTGTTCGGATCGATTAGATCTGTGATTGAAACCTCATCCATTCCCGAGGGGAGAGGAGATTGGACAAGAACGCCATTAATACCCGGGTCTTCATTAAGCGACCTTACAGTTGTTGCCACCTCCTCATACTCTGCGTCAGAAGCGACATCAACACGAACACTTCGAATTCCCAGTCGTGCGCATGCCCGTTCCTTAGCGCCAACATAGATGTGAGAAGCAGGATCATCTCCTACAATGACTACAGCTAGACAGGGAACTACTCCATTTTTTGATAATTCTGCAATACGATCAACAAGCTCCTCCTCGATTTCTCGAGCTATCTCTTTCCCGTCAATAATTGTCGCGGGCATGGTCTGCCGGTTGGCTTTCGCCCTTTGACCTTGACGTATTTTGGAGCCCCAGGAGGGAGTCGAACCCCCGACCGTCTGATTACAAATCAGATGCTCTACCAGGCTGAGCTACTGAGGCGGCGACCCTTGGAAGGCAAACCACTATTGAAACCTATAGGCGATGAGGGGGGACTTTGATGCGTAGTACCCCTTGGCAGGTACATGAGTACATCCATTCGGAACAATAGCAGGGCCAACCTTGCAATATCTGGTTGGATGTGCATAGTAATCGGAAGTGGAATCATACTAAGCTCGGGTCCATCGAGTATAGCGCTAGCCATAGCAGCCCCTATTTCAATTTCAGGAATAGGGTTATTGCTGGTTGCAATAGGAATGACTAATGAGAATGAAGTCGACCAGGAGGAAATACATTCCTGGATGCCGGATACCGATTTTCTTCCAGATGCTGGGGGGCCAATGTTCAGAGTAGATACTACCTTGATTTCTCCTGTGAAGACCTCAATACTGTGTGGAAGATGTGGAAATGTAGAAATTTTGAATGGTCCAAAGCCTAGTAAATACTTCTGTAATGAATGTGAAATTATACTATGGGAAGAAGAGTGATTTTCCACGGTAGTCTCAATAGTGAGGCCCCAATCGAGAAGTCAATGACGATGGATATGAGCAATAATGATAGGACCATGCTCAAGTCTATGCTTAATGATCCAAACAGGAAATGGACAATTGATAATCTACTCGAGTCCACTGGATGGAACGACCAAGTTCATGTTGCTGGCTCTGGCCAATCACTGTCCGAATTAGGACTAGTCACCATTCATGAGAGTAAGATTAGGACTGTTTCACTGGACTCAGAGGGGGAAAAGGCAGCTCAAAATGGATTATTGGAGGAAAGGATATGGAAATGGTACCTTGACTCTGATGAGGATAAGAGGAACATGGAAAATTTATTTGACTCGGGCTTCCAGAGAAATGAAGCAGGACCTGGGATAGGACTGCTAAAATCCATGGGTCTGAGCCTAGAATCTGGTAATTTGGTCGCCCAAGATGAAGAGTCAATTTCATCAATCATTTCCGAAAGGCGAGATTTTATCTCCAAGATCTCAAACTCAAGCGTGGAAGATTCAGAATTAAGTCCACAACTAATAAACCACTTCTCGGGGAGGAAAGGTCTGATTTCAATAGACGTCCAAGTTACTCGTACATGGTCCCTGACTGAAGAGGGACTCTCAGTAGACGTAGAACTACTTTCTCATGTTGAGATGATAGGGGAGGTGACTCCCGAGCTTTTGCAAGGCGACTCTTGGAAAGGAGCCAATTTCAAGCCCTTTGACGTAAACGCACCAACTGTCACACCTACTGGAGGAAGGCCCCATCCGATGCAAGCACTGATTGAGAGAATTAGAAATGTCTTCTTAGAAATGGGATTCTCTGAGATAGAAGGAAATTTCGTACAATCCGCCGGCTGGAACATGGATGCTCTGTATATACCCCAATCTCATCCTGCAAGGACAATGCAAGACACATTCTACCTTTCAAATCCAGAAAAAGTCGAGGTCCAAGAAGAGTATCTCGATTTATGGTCAAAGGTTCACGAGCACGGTCATGATACAGGAAGTAGGGGTTGGGGTAGGAGATTCGACAAGGAAGAGGCCCAGAAGGGACTCCTCAGAACTCATACGACAGTGAACACTGTCAGGCATATTGCTGAAAATCCAAGCAAGCC
Organism: uncultured Candidatus Poseidoniales archaeon; assembly: GCA_964016325.1. Taxonomy (GTDB): domain Archaea; phylum Thermoplasmatota; class Poseidoniia; order Poseidoniales; family Thalassarchaeaceae; genus MGIIb-O5. Next base: position 6,560 of record CAXHFZ010000040.1, read on the forward strand.
TTCAAGAGTTTTTGGAATCGGCAGAGTCTTCAGACAAGAAACCATAGATAGGACACATTTACCAGAATTCCATCAGATTGAAGGGATTATTCACGAAGAAAACGCAAATCTTCCTATGTTAATCACAACCCTGAAGACTTTCTATTCAAAGATGGGTTATGATAATGTTAGAGTTAGACCAGCCTACTTTCCCTACACTGAACCTAGTGTGGAAGTGGATATTCTATGGAGGGGGGAGTGGCTAGAGCTCGGAGGGGCTGGAATTTTTCGGCCAGAAGTTACTGAACCATTGGGGACAGAATGGCCTGTATGCGCGTGGGGAATGGGCCTTGAGAGACTAGCGATGCTCATACTCGGGCTCGAGGATATAAGGCAGTTATACCAGCCTGACTTGGAGAAACTGGGGCAAATGCCAATACTCTGACAAAGGCAACTGCAATCACCACCATCGCTAGTATGCCACCACCCGGGGGACTTGATGGATATAATGTCCGGAAGGCTGAGGAAATATCCGAAGACTGACCAGATGGCCCTCCCTCGCATCCCTCTGGAGGGGGCCCTATCCCCGGTCCCCAGGTCTCCCCACGGCCAGAGCAGTCAACTTCACCATCCTCCTCTTCATTCTGGTTGATTAGTGAAACCTCACCTCTGTAGCAGTTGATGAAGTATGGAAAACCCAAGTCCCCCTCTCCATTTTCCCAAGTGGTATGATAGTGGTAAATTCCCTCAGGATAGTCAGGCGTGGGTCCGAATTGCCCATTGCATGAATCTAAATCTCCAAGTCCAACAATATACTCATAATCATCAATACCGTTGTAACCTGTTTCCCCCTCCTTCAGTCGATACGATGATTTCATCTCAGATACGTTCCCCTCTTCATTCCACCCAATGAATCCATAGATCGGATACCCATCGAAGGCGAATCCAACAATAGGTGAATGCTCTGAAAGCGATCTAGAAGAATCAATACTGTAGTCCCTCCATGTTTGATTAGTTTCCTCATCCGGATGCCAGTGGGCGCAGTTAGCGTCTGCATGATAATGGTAAGCGCCACCAGGGCCTGAGTGGCCATGACATATCCCTAACCAGATATGTTGCCTGTCTTCTTCATACTCTCCCTCATGCCCGGCAACCGCATCTCCACCCGGGCCATCTTCAGGTCCGAAAATGGGAACTCCATTCACAGCTAAGGCAACAGCGTCTCTCTCAGGAGCCATAGTACAACCATCCGTCGAGAGAGTCGGGTCGCAACCAGTCTGATTATTGGGAACTATCGGAATCCTCCATTCGAGAGTTTGCTCAGTTGTACAGCAACCAGGGCCCGACTCTAAGTCATGATTGGGTATTCCATTGGAATCGATTATGATCTCAGTCTCTCCTATCTCAAAACTCAATTGACATAGATGATTATCCGACTCAGTAGTATTGTAATCATCCACTGGTTCTATCTGCTCAGTTGAGTCACACAGTAGCACTTCTCGCCACCACTCTGAAGATCCAGTTTCTAGTTGATTGTCATAATTACACGAACCGTCATCCAGGGTGGCTTCATTGTTGAAGTTCGAAGCATCAGGATCAGTGCATCCATATTGCCGAACGTCCCGAATGAATGATACGACATTTTCAAACTCCCTATCAGAAGATAGTGGCAAATTGTGGTCTGCAGAACCAACCAAATGCGTTACATTTGAGAACAACTCTGCCAATTCAGCAGAACCATATCCGAACCATGCATCATTCTCACCTTCAAAAACAAGTGCTGGAACATCGAAAGGAGACTCACTTTCTATAGTATCATTTAGCCCTCTATGCCCCGTTTCCAGATAACCATTAAACAAAATTACTTTATCGAAATGAACATCAGAATAAGCTAGAAAAATCGCAGACATCGCAGCCCCTTGTGAAAATCCGAGAAGGCCATGGAACGGGCCATTATTCCGGACAAATTCATCTAGG
>CAXHFZ010000041.1:0-8452 GCA_964016325.1 uncultured Candidatus Poseidoniales archaeon
GCGAAAATATCGCTTGCTAGGAATGCAGAGCCCGTCAGGAAGTCATTTTAGTCGGTTACCTTGGTACACTCTTCTAACACAGCAGGAGGTGGGAAGTAGACCGTAGTCTCGGAGTAATCCCATCTGATGGCAATCAAAAAGGATACTATACTCATGAGGGCTCTCCTGAGAGCTTGCGGGTATGCCAATTCCATAGCTAAAAATTCAGGACCATCATCATATTTTCTTTCAAGAATCTCCCTCTGTACTAATGCCCCTACTAGCAGAGCAGTAAGACTAGTCCAGAAGAATAGGTTTCCCTGTGTGAAAACCCTGTTTGACAAAGCTTCTTGTCTTTCAGCTTCCCTTTGGGCATCTGATTCTTCTATCAAGAACAGAGTATCATAGTCACCCACAGAGACTGTCCTAGTCTCCAAAGTTGCCCCCGAATCACCAGATTGGATTGTGTCAGGTGAATTTATTGTAAAAGAAAGGACATTCCACCAATCTTCATCACCCGGTGCTCCGTCTCCATTCACAGAATTTCCCGCCAACCAGAAATGTACATGTCCTGTGTCATTTGAGGGAGCGGTCCAGGTAATTTGCCATATGCCATCAGAGTCAGTTTCTGAATGAGAGATATCCGATGGGGCCCCTTCCGCTTGTCTAATATCCTCATCTTCCGGCCAAGAGAACTCACCAATGCCATCCGATGTCATCAGGAATCCACCCTGAGTGTTGCCATCGCCGCCTGAGAGTGTGAGGGAGTCTGCTACCTTTATTGTCATGTCATAGGACTGATCTATATCATACATTACCGGGACTCCAGTAACCATAACTACAGCCCTTGCAGATGCCGCACCGTTGTTGTGACAGGAGCACCCATACTTCACTGTAGGATCTCCATCGGAGTTTTCATAGCCCGGTCCCGAACTCATCCCCATAGCAGGAATCGACATAATAGAAAGGACCAGTAGTATCGCAAACGCCCTCTTGACACCACTGGCCATGCGCACGCCCATGTGGCTATACGGAGCGTGCGACAAATAACCGTTGCTCGGAGTCATATTCTTGTCCACCAATTATAACTCTTTAACGGCAGTATTCAGTTGGTTCATCATTTTCTTTCCATCACCAAATAGCATCATGGTTTTATCCATGTAAAACAAATCATTGTCCACGCCTGCATAACCTACTGAAAGGCTTCTCTTGATGATTACAACAACTGATGATTTATCGACATCCAATATTGGCATTCCCGCCAATGGACCCTCTCCGGATCTAGAGGCAGGGTTGGTCGTATCATTAGCACCTATTACAATGGCTACATCACAATCAGGGAATTCTGAATTTATTTCATCCATCTCAATTAACTTTTCATAAGGAACGTTTGCCTCTGCCAAAAGGACGTTCATATGTCCCGGCATCCTTCCCGCTACTGGATGGATAGCGTATAGTACCTCACAGTCCATTGATTCCATTAAATCTGCAAATTCCTTAACTGCGTGCTGACTCTGACTGACTGCCATACCGTAGCCCGGTACAACAATGACTTTCTGAGCCCCGTCAAGTACCATTGCTACTTCTTCTGGATCACTACCAACCTTTGACCTTGTCAGCTGATCTTTTTCTCCAGAGCCACCGAATGCTTTGAAGAGCACGTCATAAAGCTCTCTATTCATGGCCTTGCACATTATAAAGGTCAGAATAAGTCCAGCAGCCCCGACCATAGAACCTGCGATGATTAGTACGTTGTTACCAATTACAAAACCAGTAAATGCAGCTGCGATACCTGATAATGAGTTTAGTAAGCTCACAACCACAGGCATATCAGCACCGCCAATAGGTAACACGAACAGAATTCCCAGAAGGGTAGATGTTGCTACCAACGAATATATCCAAGTCTTATCCTCTGGCTCCTGTATGGTCATACCAATGAGTGCTATGGATGATAGTAGTAAGATCACTTTGACATAATTTAGCCAAGGGGGCCCCCATGTTGGAAATGAAACCCATTTACTTCTTCCTCTGTCATCCTTCTTACTAAAGGGAATGTAGAATCCACCCTTTAACTTCATCATGGCAACTAGGCTACCGGAGAGTGTGATCCATCCAACTAGGGCCGAAAGTCCAATCGCGATCCAGATTGCGTATAGCTCGACGCCTGGTTCTGGGACTCCATCAGATATCCTCTTCAGGACCTCGGATAATCCAACAAGTGCTGAGGCGGCACCTCCGAACCCATTGAACAAGGCAACTAGTTCTGGCATCCCGGTCATCTCAACACGGGTTGCCATCAGGTAGCCTATCAGGGAGCCAATAGCGAGACCACCCACAATGAGTTCCCAACCGATAATTCCCTCGGATTGAAGTTTCATGAGTGTAACAAGTACTGCGAGTAGCATCCCTTGAGCACCAAGTCTATTGCCGGAAGGAGCGGTTCTAGGACTAGAAAGCCTCTTTATCCCCACAATGAACATGGATGCTGACAGTAAGTAACCGATGTCCCAAATTACAGGATCTACCATTATTTACCACCTCTTCTCTTCTTGCCGGCGATCATCTCCAGCATCCTATTTGTAACCATGAATCCACCGACAACATTTATTGTTGCCATTACTAATGCTAGGAAAGCCAAAATCGCGGCCAGAGACGTATCCAATCCACTGAAACTCTCATTGGAAAGTATTAGCGCACCTACGATAGTAATCCCGGAGATTGCATTAGCCCCAGACATTAGAGGGGTATGTAAAGTAGGGGGAACCTTACTAATTAGCTCGAATCCAAGAAATATGGCAAGAACGAATACAGTAATACTCCCAATCAGTGCGGTTAATGTTAGAGACATTACAAAATTCCCCCTAGTCTAGTTTGATTTTTATGCAACTCCCCTGAACTGCAAATTAGGACTCCCCCCATGCCATCTACGAAGAAGTCTGAATCTTCTGATGGACCAAATAATATATCATCGTCAGAGTCAAAAATTAGTCCATCATCCCCAGATATTGAGATAACGAAATTAGTGATATTGTTGGAGTAGAGCATACTAGCCGATGAGGGAATCGTCCCTGCTAGATTCTTGATACCAATAATTTTCACTCCGTGTTTGACAACTGTTTCACCCGGAATAGTCAGTTCACAATTTCCGCCGACGTCAGCATTCATATCTACTATTACTGACCCTCTTTTGAAAGACCGGACGGCGGATTCAGGAATCGTGATGGGTGCGGGTCTGCCGAAAATTCTAGCTGTCGTAACTATGACATCGGCATCACTGGCTACTTCACATACTGTATCGTTTACTTTCTGGATAAATTCTGGAGTAAGGGGCTTGGCGTATCCAGACTCGTCTTCAAAATCATCCATGCCCTCGACTTCGATGAATCTGCCACCTACGGATTCAATCTGTTCGGCCGCAGATTTTCTGACGTCAGATGCATAAACTATCGCTCCAATTCGCTTAGCGGTTGCTATGGCCTGGAGTCCTGCAACTCCGCTACCCATTATCACAAATTTTGCTGGCTTTACAGTTCCCGCACTTGTAGTCATCATGGGAATTGCCTTGGGGACCTCCGATGCACCGATCAATACTGCTTTGTATCCAGACAGATTATCTTGGCTGGAGTTTACGTCCATCGATTGAGCTCTAGATAGTCTTCTCGGTATCATGTCCATACTGATCAGTGTAATGCCAGAAGAAATGGCCTGTCTAACAGTATCTGGATTCCTGAAAGGGTCAGCTACGCAGATGACTACTGTGCCGTCGGAGATTCGCGACAAGTCTGGAGCACTAATGGATACTATCGTTTCACAGGATAATACGTCTTCCGTTGGGCATATTTTCCCACCTCTTTTCTCATACTCATCATTCGAGTGGTTCGCATTGACTCCAGCATCCTCCTCTATGAATACTTCAAATCCAGACTTAGATAATTTGGGTATAGAATTGGGCACTATAGCTACCCTCATCTCCCCTTCTGGCTCTCTGAGAACTCCTAGTCGCATGATATCACTCGTTGGTCTACGACCAAGATTAATCTTCCGAGATGTTAGCGCTTATTGAAACCGTCGGCTCACTATTCTCATTGTCCATGAACCATATTCTAATGACCCATGCGGAACGTTCTTTCGCAAAGTGCTAATACTCTAATCACTATCGCCGGTACGAGGAGAGATAGTGCCCACAGATTCTATCAAAAATACGGACGTTGATGTTACGAAAATCAGTATGAATAAATCAATTCGTGTTGCTGTAACAGGAGCTGCGGGAAACATTGGTTATGCTCTGTTATGGCGGATAGCAAGTGGGGATTGTTTTGGGTCGGCTCAACCAATCAACCTGCAGCTTCTGGAGATACCACCCGGAATGCAACGCCTAGAAGGAGTAATAATGGAGCTTAATGACTCTGCATTTCCTCTCGTACACAGCATAATAGGTACGGATGATCCTAATGTCGCATTTCAGGATGCAGATGTAATTTTTCTAGTCGGCTCACGGCCAAGGAGTAAAGATATGGACAGATCTGATCTAGTAGCGGCGAATGGCCCTATATTTGTTGGACAGGGCAAGGCGATAGAATCGGTAGCCTCTAGAAGTGTTAAGGTAATCACAGTGGGTAACCCCTGTAATACTAATGCATTGATAGCCTGTGCTAATGCTCCGAGTATATCTTCTCGGCAGTTTACTGCAATGACACGCCTAGATCAGAATAGAGCGGTTGGACAGATAGCGGAACACGCTGGAGTTCCCGCTTCAGCCGTTAGGGATGTGTTCATATGGGGCAATCATGCAAACACTATGTATCCTGACCCACGTTTTGGCACCGTTGGTGGTTTACCAATAACTAACCTGATTGACGCCGAATGGTTGCAAGGCCAGTTCATAGAAACTGTTTCAACACGTGGAAAGGCGATTATTGTGGCCAGGGGGGCGTCCTCAGCGGCGTCCGCTGCGTCAGCTGCCATAGACCACATGAGAGACTGGTGGCAGGGAACTAACGGGAGAATAGTATCCATGGCTATTCCATCAGAGGGATGGTATGGAGTTCCTAAAGGATTAGTTTTTAGTTTCCCATGTAGATGTGAAAATGGCGGTATAGTGGTAGTTGAAGACCTCCCCATAGATGCATTTGCACAGTCAAAGATCGATGAGAATATTGCTGCTCTATTGGAAGAAAGAGATGCGGTCCGCGAACTATTAGGAAATTAGATGGGTGTGTCAATGGGCAAGCATGTTTACCTAGAGTCAGATGGTAAATTGCTGTTGGTTTATGGTGATGGCAGTGGTCCAGCAATCCCAAGAATGGGAAGAGTAAATCTTGATTCTAGCTCAGAACTGATACGTTTACCAACTGAGGAAGAGATAGAGGGTTTTGGAATTCCCTGGGAAGAAATTCGTACTAACAGATTTAGACTAGCTCAAGAGGAACATGTCGTAACTCATGGGAAGCCATTAATTGACTGGCCTGGCGAATGGGCATGGAAGGATTCTGTAATTAGCGACAATTCAGTTGACCCGGTTGCTAGAGAGTCCGTACACAGAACCATACACAGAGTTGTTAGTAAGGTACTAATTATAAATTCAAAAAGGGAAGTGTTAATGGCGAAAGTTTCAAGAGGATTTTTCACGGGTTGTTGGACACTACCAGGGGGTTTCGTAGATTATGGTGAGCACCCTCGAAATGCAGCAATTAGGGAGGCTAAAGAGGAGCTTGGTATTGAGATCGTTATTGAGGATCCCAAGGGTGAAACTGGAGATTCTTTTGGAGATGATGATGGCGCATATATCCGTGAAGAAATTTTTACAGATGATGGGATAAATTGGATTTCATTTACATACAAATGTCATGCAGATATCGAACATAAAGAAATCACTCCTAAGCAAGATGAGATTGAGGAAGCGATGTGGTTCAATATTTCGGATGCGATAGACAATGCAGTATCGATATTTGATATTGAGGCGCTTAATAGACTGAAATGATGGTGGGCCCGCCTGGATTCGAACCAGGGTCAAATGCTCCCAAAGCATCTAGCATAGACCAGACTAACCCACGGGCCCCATAGGGTCGCAAGACTTCTCTTGAATGAACGTTACTGGAGAATTGACCAAGAGCTATTTGAACTTCTAAGAACCATAGAAGATGTTTCCAGAAGCTCCATAAACCTCTCTGCAGTCATTTTTTGAAGATTTAATGTAATCATTGATTCACTTACAGAACTAAGAGTGATTGAGTCATCAGGAAGTTTGGCTAGAGATAAAATTTTATTGATATCATCACTGGTAAAATTCTCATTGGAACGTTCATTATTTTCATATGATGCTAATCTGGAAGATAGCTCTTTGACAATCTCATCGGGGACATTTGCTTTGGAAACTGCATCTCTCAATTCTGAAGATGAAGAGAAGGATTTGATAGTAGTCAAGGATGTTTTTTTGTTGCATCTTGGGCAATTAGAATTAGAGTTAGCCCTCGATCCGAAATTTCTTCCACACTGACATCTCAGCATCACCCAACTACCTCCCATAAACTCTGATAAAATCCGAGGTACAAGAGGTTGACTGATTAATCCCAACCCGGACAGGAGACCGTGAGTGGTGTTATACGAGCGACTGGTTGGATAATTTCCCTGGCCTTGATGATGCTATCTTTGTACTCCATAATCTCATCCGGTGAAGTAGGCTATCAATCCTGGATTTTTCTCCTACTGATTCCATTTTCTGTAGCATTGGCACTATCATCAAAGGGTGGAGAAATTGACTCTAACAATATCTCTGAAGTATGGGACGAAGATGAAACTGAAGTTGAGAATAATCTCCAAGTTGGAGATTTTGGATTCGATACACCTGTTCTATAATCATACCAGGCGGAGTGTTTCTAAATTGTCAGGCGCGTACGTTTGTACTTTGAATCTCTCTCTTAGTCCCTTTCTGAAGGCATTGCATGTTTGTGGATCACCATGGTGACAAATTATCTTCCTAGGAGTGGGGTTTAGCGCTTTGACATAGTCCATTAATTGATTTCTATCTGAGTGTCCACTGAACCCATCGATAATGACCATATTGCAACGAACATCAATCATTAGAGTTTGACCTTTGTCAACCAAAGGAACTTGCGAGTGTCCATCTTGAAGCCTCCTTCCCAGAGTCCCTGATGCCTGGTATCCTACGAAGCAAAGTGTATTTCCAGGTTCGGGGGCCCAGTACTTGAAGTATTCCACAATTGGGCCACCTGTCATCATTCCACTTGTCGCTAAGACAATGCAAGGTGTTGGGTCTAGAAGTATTGATTCTCTTTGTTCCCGAGATTCGACTTGCTTAAACCACTTGGAATTGAACGGGTTCTCAGAGCCTCCTCTTAGCATCTTTCCCCTAAGGTCCTTATTCAGGTAATTGGGATGGCTAGTGTGGATAGCTGTCGCCTCTGAAATCATTCCATCTAGCCAGACAGTGACTGGTGTGACCTTCTCAGATTTAAATAATTCATCGATGGCCATCATCACCTCTTGAGACCTTCCAACAGCGAATACAGGGCAGAAAATTTTGCCTTTTCTTGATAGGGTGTCTATAATCAAATCTTGGAGATCTTGGGTAGCTTGTTGTCTGGTTGGTTGGATGCTTTGTGGACCTCCGTATGTAGATTCTACTACCAGAGTGTCAACCTTGTTGAATCTAACAGTAGCCGCATCGAATAACCAAGATTTCTCATATTTTATGTCTCCAGAGAATAGTAGTTTGTGCTCATTTCTACCCTCTCCGATTTGCATGTAGACACTAGACGAGCCAAGAATATGACCGGCGTTTTCCATGGTCATTTTAATGTCGGGGGCTATGTCAGGTTTCTCTCCCCAATTAATATCAACTACATGTTTAATACATTCCTGAATATCGGATTTTGAGTATGGGGGATCATTTCCTTCTGCTTGTGCCACTTTGATATAATCCATCTGTAAAAGAGTCATAAGGTCCCTAGTTGGTTGGGTGCAGTAAACAGGGCCTTTGTAGCCATACTTGAACAGAACCGGGAGCATCCCAATATGGTCAACGTGAGCGTGGGTAATTACGACAGCATCGATATTATCCAGAGGAAGCATCTCAGGAGCGGCAAAGAAAGGTTGGACTTCACTTCTGTTGTTAGTGGGTTTAGCACCACAATCAACGAGAACCTTGGACTCATTGGTGGTAACCAGATGCATAGCTCTTCCAACCTCTCTGTATGAGCCTAGTGCGGTAACTCTGACCCATGATGGACCTGGTCTCTGAGGCCTGTATATCCTAGTGCCGAATTTTCTGAGTAACGTTTTCCTTTCGTCGGCTAGCTCCTTTCTGAATCTCCTAATATCTGTCTGAGTCCTACTCTCTCTGGCGGGCGCCCTGACAACATTTACCAACCACCCAATCTCGTTTCTTAGCTGTTGGATGTTGGTTCCCCTGTCTCTTATACACATCTCCGAGCCCACGAGACTCAGTAGGATC
>CAXHFZ010000042.1:0-8443 GCA_964016325.1 uncultured Candidatus Poseidoniales archaeon
AGAATGGACTTGGAGAGCTTACCGATACTGTAGGGGCCTGGGAATTAAGCTTGATAGAGATGGTGGAAATGGGGCTGTAGTCGATTCCGTCGAATGCTCGGAACTGGAAAACATAGTCTCCTTCAGCCATTTGAGACATATTCAATTCATAGTACCATTCTTTGAAAGGATGGTTAGAACTGGTTACTTCCCCATATTGTGAACCAGAGGAGTCGGTGGCGAGTTGTGCATCAGACCAATCACTGGTGAATGGGTCTCTGACTTCTATTGAATGGACGAATCCTTTCTGATCCCACTGTGCCATTTCATCACTTGGGTAGAATGAGGCTAGAATTCCATCGTGAGCGTTACCGGTGATATTCACTATCTTTCTGAAAGAGTGGCCTTGGTCTTGTGTGATGGATACAGAGGGAGCTAAATTCACCAAGTTCGCAGTTCCTTGATATGAAGAGTCATCTAATGTGAATTGTCCGCTATCCAGTCCAAATCCAAACTTGTACGCGGTAAACCGGTATAGGGAAAGCTCTCTAGTACCTGCATTGTAGTTACAGTCTGTATCGTCCGCGTCCATTACGAGATCTCCGTCATTGTCTATTCCATCTGAGCAAGAGTCCTCGAATTCATCATCTGCAAATCCATCGGGGTTGTCACCTCCTCCAAGTCCTCTAAAGTCAAGGTGGAAGTCTGAAGGGAGGGCGAACCATGGAGTGTATCCATCTGAAAGGGTATCAATGTCATACATGTCGTTTCCTAGAGCGTCCTCGATGAGGATACTCGCACCCTGTACCCTCTCTCCGTTGACCAGAGCTTGGAACTTGACTAGCTCAGCTCTTCTGACCTGTACCGCGTAGGGAGTCGGTTGGGTTTGGATTGAGATAGATGATCTATCTAGATTAGCCAGACCGGCAAATGTCATCACTGTGGAGTTATTGTCCATGGAAAGCGCGAGTGGGAAATTCCTGGGAGTGAGGTTATCGCAGTTAGAGCACTCTTGAACGTCTGTCGGTATTATCCCATTCTGGAAGCCATTGGCGGGCCATGCCTCCTGATCTGGCCATGATAGAATCACTGGAAACTGTCCCGCAGGAGGACTGGGGATAGATTCGGATTGTACGGTTACTGAGCTCTTCGTGATATTGTAGGTAGTACCAACTCCATTCCAGATATTCTCAGAGAAGAAAGCTAGTGAACCGTATTGTTGGTCCCCTGCATATCCTGAATCGTAGTGTTTGATAACAGCTCCTGATCCGTCCGCGTTCCATGTATTCCTCCTTATGTCGAGTAACGCTCCAATAGACCTGATTCCATCAGACTCACCACCAGAATTGATTACATTGTCATACATGGTAAGTCCAGACCTATATGCCATCACTGCTGGACACGTGAACTGCCCGTCGAAATGGAGACTACTGGTGCATGTTCCTTGACCAGAAGTTGAGATGCTGTTGTTTGCGAGGAATGCTCTGGATGCGCTCGGAGCGGGAGCGTTGCTCCCGTATTCCCCAGCGATGATTGCCTCCCTGTTGGTGTCAAAGATTGTGTTATTTTCAGCGATTACATCAAAAGATCCGTACATCCAAAGTCCGTTCCAACCGCCGATCGGACCAATGTCATTGTTTGTTATTTCCGCATAGCTGGAGAACACAGCAATACCACTTCCGCCTCCAGCTCCTGATAGATCGTTATCCCTGATGAAAGCATGAGCACCTCCGTAAACAGTGATTGGGGTTCTGTCACTGGTGACAATCTCGTTACCTGTGATCGTGTTGTAGTAGTCAATCTGTCCCACACTCTTTAGACTGTAGATATCAATTCCGTTGCAGTTGACTGAAATCTCTGAGTTGGTGACTGATCCAGAAGAATACCTCAGTGAGATTCCATAATCTCCAACTCCTATATCTGCATCATCAATCTCAATGAACGCGTCTTCAACCCAAACTGTCGGCTTGCCTCCTGCGTTGTTCCCACATCCATTATTAGATCCGATTAGATCTGGGGAAGACATGATTAGTGGTGTGATGGGGGTCCCAGAGCTGTAGATCTGGACTGCGGGACCGTCTACTCCACTTTCATCGTCGTTTCCTACGGTATACTGCCCTCCGATGAACTCTGGTTGGGCAAGTCCTGTGGTTAGCACACTGCTTGAAGCTATGTCGATAAATTCCATTTCCGTTAGTGTTGGGCTGGCCCCATCCAGAACCAAAGCGGCATATTTGAATCCATTTTGGTTGTCTACAAAGTGTGGAATTCCCCATGCACCGTCTAGAGTGGTGTGTCTGATTCCAGATTGTGACAGGTCTATTGAGTCTCTGATAATGAGACCCTCGTAGCAGGAAGGGTCGGTAATCGTAATCTCAAATTGACCCTGCGAAATTCCGTTACACTCTCCTTCAGCGCTGGAATTCTCAGGCTCCTCCCAACTAAATGTTACTTTGGTCGCAGAATTTGCATTTCCGCTGGCCCCGCATGAGGACAAGCCAATGCACAGGCTCCCTCTAGCGTCCAGATGTGTACCGTTGGGAAAAATAACATTGGTGTTGGGCTGGATGACCAATTTGGCACCAGAGGAGATTACCACGTCCCCCGTGAGTACGTGATTTCCCTGCCAATACTCGGTTCCGGTTATTGTTCCCGAAGTGGTCTCATTTGAGGCTGCAACAGTAGACGCGGGGCCAACTAGTGCTATGAAAACGCTGGTTAGCATCAACATTACTAGAATAGTCGAGCTCAATCTACCTCTGCGGGCCACAGGCATGGGGCATCGGGAGCGGATATAATGTTAGAGGAAACAAGATTGTCAGGTCATCATAATCCATCATCACTCAATGGTGTATAAGGTCCATTACTGAACACCGATATTCAGCTCAAAGGAGAGTTGGTTAGCCCATTCAACTGAATTCAAAGAACCATATCCCAACCTAGAACTATGGTTTCCCGAGGAGGAGGGGTCTTGGTTTGCTGAGTTAGCTAGCGCTCTCTTTACCATGCTCATCTCTTCAAAGTCAATTTTTCCGTCTTCCCCAGCTATATCATCCATATATTCCTCCAAAATAAGCGCCAGAGCCCCAGTTACAAAGACGGTGGAGTCGCTTGTACCAGATGAATATGCGTAGGGCGGATCAAGTTCTGTGGAAGCTGTGGAAAATATATTCACCCCGGGAGCAATAATTTCTGGCTTCTGGTGAGGGTACTCTCTTGGCTGTCCACTGTATGGGTCGATATTGGAGCCCGAGGCACTATCTCCCCATATGGCCCCTGAACTTCTGTAAGCGCCCACGGCGATTACGCCCTGGATATTTGCCGGAACGGATACATCAGAAGATTCTGGACCCGTATTTCCAGCAGCTGCTATGACGAAAATTCCTTCCTCTAGTGCCTCTTGAACTGCAGTTACTGTCTCGGTTTCGATACCCATTCCTTCCCCTGGATCGGAGCCAAGGCTGAGACTGATTATATCTGCTTCTTGAGTAATTCTACACCACCTAATTGCTAACGAGACCCTATCCTGTTGGCCGGAAGACCCTTCCGGGCCAAGGGCCAATGCAATGGAAATAGAGGCTCCGGGAGCTGCCCCTAGGAAGGTACCGTTGGAAGCTAAAATACCTGTCATCATAGTACCATGATATTCAGATCCTACGTCTTTAACCTCCTGGTTACCCTCATCAAAGAAATCTCTGAAACCTGCCAAATTTATTTCTGATAGATCTGGATGGCGGATATCCATGCCCGTGTCTACGATACAGACTGATATCCCTTCCCCAGACAGACCCCCATCCTGAAGCTCCCTTATCCCCGTGGTCTCATATGCCCACTCGGAATCTGGGAGGAGTGGGGTCAGGTAGGAATCAACAAAAGGCCATGCTAGTAGAAGCGCGACGGTTCCCAAGGAGAAGAATACTGCTCCCCAGGGCCACAAGGCCTCCTTTAGCGGATCCAGGGGCCAGCGAAGTCTTCTGGCCTCTTCGTCGGACAATCCATAGGCAGAACCTGGATATCCTGGTGCTCTGGGGTCCACGGTGGTGAGCAGCCTAGGATCCTCCGGCTCAGGCATAAGCTCCAGTCTATCTAGGGCAGGCATTCTATTTATTCCCGTGGAACTACCGCATAAATACCAGTGTGTTCAGAATGGAGCGTTTGGCCTTCTTGAGCGGGGTCTTGTTAGCATTGCTAGTGCGGCAATGATTAGCGCCCCTAGGATATAACCAATCCAACTAGAGTCAGACTCCACTGCAGGTGATGAAACTACCAGATTAACGCTTCCCCCTTGTTCAGGAACGAATGGGACCACTTCTCCGTCTACCGAAGATTCATTGATCTCCAAGTTTAGATAGTAGTTTCCAGGATCGATCCCGTCTAGGTCTAGTGTTATGTCGAAGTTCACTACGGAGTTGGCTGGAACATCACCTAACTCGGTATCCATTATCACCTCGCTTTGGCAAGTCAAGTCATTGCAGAGTATGACATTTAGCTCAACATCCTCCGCATCGACGAGTCCATCGTTGGCAACAGTGACGACCCAGGAGTTGACCCTGTTGGAAACTGCGTTGTCCCCTCCCGAGAGAAGTTGCTGAGAAGTGATCGATATTACTGGATTTGATATGGCAACATTGATTTCTATCTCTGGATAAGAGTTTCCTGCTTTGTCTGTGACTGTAGCATAAATCGTATATTCCCCTGTTGCATTATCTGGTGCGACCACATTAATACTATGAGTAGTGGTAGTGAATGGAGGCACTGTGTGAGAAGTAGACCCGGTCCTCTCCCACCCATCGGGTAACTCTGAGTCGTCGAAATCAAACTCATATCTGTCATCCCCATTTCCATCATTTCTGATTTGCATGGGTATCTGTATTTCCTCGCCCGGAGATGCTCCGTATAGTGGTTCTAATGTGGCCACTGAGAAATCATGGATTTGTGGTACCCTGACCTTCACGTTGATCTCTTCAGAGTACCCGCCTGATGTGAAGAAGTTTAGGGTAATTGAATGTCCCTCCGCAAGCGAATGTGCGACTGATTGGTTTGGAGGTGTAACTTTGACGTGAATGTCAGAGGTACTAACAGAATTATCCAATCCCAAGTCAAAGGACATCGAGGTGTCCCACACTCCTGATCCGTTATGGAACTCGACCTGCCATTCTGAACCATCAGTACCCGGTACTGTGGCCTGAGCAGAGAATGTATCTAGAGGCTCATGGCCAAGATAGTCAGCAGAGATAGTAAACTCCACAGGATTGAATCCCGCCGATTCGTTGTCGGTTACAAGAAGATCTGAAATTCCACCGTCATAGCTTACATCTCCCCCTACTCCCCCTATCACGTTCAACGAAAGATCTCGGAATGGTATCCTAGAATGAGAGACTGTTATGGCCGGAGTTTCCTGATTTGCTTCTACTCCTATTGCCTGACCTCCGGAATAAGTCATATTCAATCCTCTCTGCAGGGTCGTGAACTCACTTGAGACATCGATAATACCACTAGGGAGAAGTACCCTAATCGATCCCTCTTCATCAAGATCTGCTATCCAAGAAACACCAGCTCCCAGGTTGATTTTTAATTCGGGTTTATCTATGTCTGCCAGAGTCATGGACATGCCCTCATAATCGAACCATTGCGTCTCAATAAGCGCCCATCCACCCGTAGAAAGATCCATGTCTGAGTAACCTCCATCTACAACTTCGGCATTGACCATGGACATGGCCACTAAGCCCAATTCTTCTGAGGACGCCCTAATGATCCATTCGCCTGGTTCGACTGAGGCAGTCCAGTTTCCATTCCACTCTCCAGCCAATATTGTCTTTTCTGGAGAGATTGTATCTCTGACATAATCAGAAGTCGGTATTAACTCCAGCAGTAATGTGTCTGAAACTGATGAGAATTGATCCGCGTCTATGTACGAAATTTGACCGCCTACCTGAACTAATTCAGCCATCATCATCGAGTCTATTTCCAAGGAAGTATTCCCTAGCTCGATATCTTGGGAAGTGTCAGAGAATCCTTCTGCTGTTACCTCCAGGCAATAATCGCCACCTACAGCCTCGAATGATGACCACGCTCCGGAGCTGTCTGTGTAATGAATAACTGTAGAATCACTCGATGAATTTTCGTCGCAAGTTCCAGGATGGACAGTGAGGGTAGCATTGTTGATTCCTTCTCCGATATTGTAAATGCCGTTATCGTTCAGGTCCCAAAAGACATTACCACTGATTTCCGAGAGTCTATCAGCTGTAAAGTTCAATTGCCCGTTATCTCCGGATGAAAGTATTACATCAACAGACTCTAAAATCCACTTTATCCCGTCTTCCTCGTTTTCCATAGATAGGGTCCAATTTCCAGGGAATAACTGTACTTCGGAAACTCCGGATGAGTCCGTTGGAGTTAGGTCGACTTCTCCCAGTCCCTCGCCTGATGACGCAACAACTCGCTTTGCTTCAAGTGGTGCCCCTGAAGTATCTTTCAGGCTAATTGAAACCGATGCGGCCTCAATCGTCGAAAGTGAGAGATCTGTAGATGCGGTTTCTGGCGATGATACGATATGCGCCCTGAGTGTTTCCGCAGCACCCTCGCTGTTAATGAGAGATTCCACGCTCAATATCCAATCGCCCTGAATGATGTGATCCGACCAGCTTCCGTTGGAGTCTGTTGTGTGAGTCTGAGTCCAGCCTGTTTCGGCGTTGATTAGTTTGAAATTCTGATCAGAGAGGACTCCTCCGAACTGATTTGTGAGTGAGACACTAACTCTCCACTCAGGCAAGAATGCGGCGATCCTATCTACCGATCCTCCCTGGAGAGGGATATCGAAGGGTAAGACTTGCGAGGACAGCATGGTTCCGAATAGATCGCCTTCTGTAGCATCCGAAATGGATATTATCACGCTGTAAGATCCTGGTTCGAGAGAGACTTGGGCTAATCCCTCGCTAACCCACTCTGATCCGTCATAGGTTACTTTCTTCCCCATGCCTGCCTGAGATGACGGTGCGATCTCGAAATCATATGATACAGGTGTACCATTTGAGGAGTTTAGATCTCCTGAATTGTCCATGAACATATCAAGGGAAAGTGTCCCATTGGGAGGAGATAGTATCATCTCTACAGAGAAGTTCTCGGAATCTATGGATTTGGTCACTGGAGAGTAGGGGATATTTGTTTCAACTATCTCGAAAGTCCATTCCCCGTCAGGGAGAATCATCTGGAACTTCCCGAGATTATCAACTGGTTTTCTCCACGTTACGTCATAGTTTTCGTTCTGAGCTGTTACAGTTAGCTGCTGCCAACCAATGAAATCAGAGGAGTAGAAGTTATTTGCCCTTGAGACACTGACCAGGCCGAAAACACTCGTTCCTGGAGTGGCTACCATTACAACATCCTCCATTCCAGTCGAGACAGTGAACTTGGTGCCGTTAACCAATCCAGCTATCAGTCCCTCGACAGTAGCGTCAACTACTGCTCCTTCAGGGAGAGTTACAGTAAACTGTCCTGATTCATTTGTCATGGCAGTTGTAGAGAATCCTTCCCATACGAAGTTGATAACGGTATCAGCCCCAATGACCTTTCCATCATCTGGATTGAACGAAGCTGAAGTGTTTTCTTCATAATATACGGTCCCTGTAACCTCAACACTGGTAACGAATTCAAATTGCATACTCATATCAGACGAAACTTCGAATTCTTCCCAGACCTGCTTGGAGTCAGACAGAGCATATTCCACTATCCATTCGCCTGGTGTAAGCTCGATTTGGTATTCTCCGTCTTCTGCAGAGTAAATTGCGCTCACGGGAATAGACTCTCCGTCTGGCTTGGAAAGTGAGACGTTCAGATCGGGAACGTTCGAACCTTCATCAATCATCTCAAAACTGAGATCGAACGTCTCCGGGATAGGAGAAGAGACCAATGCACTTGCATAAATCTCAGAATCGAATGGGAAGTCTTCAATTATCTCGAAGAATCCATCTTGGTCAAAATCAATTGCTACTGAATAGTTTCCGGGAGGGAGGGGGCCGACTCCATAGTCTCCCATTTCATCCGGATACATCCTGCATGGTGCGTGCCCCGAGTCAGCGCAGTCGACTGTTGCGTCCTCAAACTCTGAAGAGTCATCCAGTAAAGCAGCATAGCCGTCAACTACCTCACCTGACGAGTCGATTAGCTTTCCACTGATCAAACTGCCTTGGATGTCAATCTTCTGTACTTGGTTGATCGCAGATGGGACGGTGAATGAGTCATCTAGCTCAACTCTGGTCCCATCGTCGAGAATAGCCGTCACTGAGTAAATTCCGGGAATCATGTTTCTAAGGTGGAATGTTCCTGGTTGAACCATAGGTCCACTGAATATTCCATCTCCGGAGAATTTTCCAGTGCCGTTTATTGTCCCATAGTGATCTAATTCCTCGGAGGTGTCAGTCTCAAAGATTCCTGAGCCCACCAGTGAGGAGTGGCTGAGTCTCTG
>CAXHFZ010000043.1:0-8286 GCA_964016325.1 uncultured Candidatus Poseidoniales archaeon
ACACGACGTCATTCGTCGGCAGCGTCAGATGTGTATAAGAGACAGCCTTAGGAGACATCCCTTCAATATTTACCCGCATTGAAACACAGGTTCCCATAACCTCTCGGCATCTTGCGTAAAGCGTTGCACCGGTCAACCTGTCCTTCTGGTCTTCAGCCAGCTTCTTCACCTGTTCCATGGTGAGGTTCTCAGTAGCCTCTTCCCACGATCCATTGCACTTTTTCTTGCCAAGTGATTGGATGATCATGTGAGGAGTCTCATTCCGTGCTGACATACTAAATCCCCCTACTGAGTGCACCGCCGACCTGCTTTCCCTATTTGAGAGTGATGCAAATCGATAATTCCTCCAAACCTCACTCCATTCTTTGAGTTACTCTTACTTGATCGGCCCTGATGTTGAGCGCCACAGGTACAGCTGCTTCGAATAATTCTACGGTGACTTCTTCCTTTGACTCACTTACTCCAATCACACGAGCTGCGGCGCCCTTGAACGCTCCTCCACGGATTTCAACTATGTTTCCTTCCTCTATTCCCGATGTTGCCGCCTTTGGCTCTAGATATGGTAGTATGTCCATCAGAGGAGACTCTCCATCCAGAACCTTTCGACAATTCTTCATTGGGGTAGCCGATACCCCAACTCTTCCTATCAGCTTCTCAACATGATGGATTGCTGTAGCTTCAACAAAAATGAACCCCTTCAGGTAGCTAGGGCTCAGCACTCCGAAGATCTTGTCTTGAATGTCTTGTAAGGAGCCGGTTCCAGAAAGTCTGGCTCTGATTTCTCTCGCGACGTTCTGCTCTTGTCCCATACTAGTTTTGAGGATGTAGAGGAAAGATGCGACGTCACCGTACATGTTCCCTAGTTGGGGTACCATGTATCTCGATGATCTGCTTTCGGATGAGTCATCGGGCTCTACCCAGTTGATGTAACCCGGATCGACCCAGCTGTGATTCTTGTACAGTCCTCTGGAACTAACCTCTTCCGTGTCGCTGAGGAACAGAAGAGGGGTGACATCGTTGAGACGGTTTCCGAATTCTAGTCCCCTGGCGTCCCCGGCTCTAACGAACGTCAGACTCTCCGCGGCAATTCCAGTAGTTTCCTCGATTCTGGCGGCAACAACGTCAAGGTCGTTGGAGTCCCCTACGCCGTAGACACCATCCCATGCTCCAGCGAAGTCTGAGACTTCGTCAGCACGTTGCATCAGTAGAACTTTCTCTGCATGGCGGATATAGGCAACAAAAGCATCTGACAAATCTCATCCCTTCTTAGTTAGTTAACCAGCTGAAGAAGTCGGGCAACAAAGTGTCCATACCCCAAAGCATCACGAATCCTATTAGTCCGAGTACAAGCATTCCAATTCCACAAACTATTACTGTCTGCCTGAACTCTTGCTTCGAGGGCTTTCTGGCCATCTTCAAAATTCTAGCATATGATCCAGTTTGAAGGCCTTTGATCCTGCCTTCTATGCCATCCTGCCATCCCTGTACAGTGTCTTCTACCACACCAACATTGGAACTTTCGACACCCATAGTTCAACCTCAAAGCGGTCTGCCGACCGACGAGCCTCATTTAAGCACAGCGGATGAGCTCGTCCGAGTACCCGGAGGGACTATCCAATGAACTCCACGGTCCTACTCCTCAGATTCCTCATCTGAGTATGCAATGTCGCACCATGAATCTGTTCGCTCTTTACTCCTGTGAGAACTAACAGTACTCTGATTCCATCTCCCATATTCGGGTCTGTTGTAGCTCCCCAAATTATCCTCGCATATGGATTGATTTTATCTCTAATTATCTTCGCACAAGACTCGGCATCCCCCAATGAGAGACTTGGTCCTCCCACGACGTTTACCAAAGCACCTCGCGCATCTGATACATCAATATCCAGCAGCGGGGATCGCAAAGCCTCCTCAGTAGCCGCCGATGCCATTCCTTCTCCTTGGGCCTCTCCAAGACCAATCATCGCAACTCCCCCGCCGTTCTCCATAACAGATCGGAGGTCCTGAAAGTCAAGGTTGACAACCCCTTCCTTCGCAATCATCTCAGAAACCCCCTTGATACTACGCATCAGTAGCTCATCCGCTACTCTGAATGCTGCATCGAGTGGCAACTCTCTAACGCCCTCAACCTCTAGTAATCTCTCATTCGGAAGAACCACAACGGTGTCACAAACCTCCCTGAGCCTCTCAAGTCCCCACTCGGCGTTCTGTCTCCTCAGTGCACCCTCGGAAAGGAACGGATAGCTAACCACTGCAATCGTCAGGGCCCCTGCATCCCTGGCCAGTCTGGCTACTACATGAGCACTGCCAGTCCCAGTGCCACCTCCGAGTCCGGCTGTGATGAAAGCCAGATCACATGCTTCAATCTCTGCTTTCAACGATCTCTCGGACTCGTAGGCGGCCTGCTCTCCTTTTTCGGGATCTCCTCCAGCGCCCCTGCCTCGCGCTGATCTCCCAATCAGTATCTTGTTTTGAACGGCTACTCGCAACAAGTGTTGCGCATCAGTGTTAACTGCTATGCCTCTGACGTAGTCGTTGTCGAACAAATCCTCATGCTCTAGTCTCGCTACAGTGTTGGAACCACACCCGCCACAACCGAAAACTCTGATTTTTGGTTGTAAAGACATCAAAAGGTTCTGTAGCTCCGGATCGCTCTCTGTATCTATTCGTCCAGTGGGCAATTCGGACTCTTCATCAAGCTCCAAAACTCTGTTGATGAGATGCTTCACGGAGCCGAGGCGACTATTACAGAGGATAACCATTACCCCAAATGATACACGGTATGTCGCTGTTTCCTCAGGGGTAAACATTTGCCGTCAGAGCAACTGCGCACGCGTCTTGATGAACCTAATCAAGAAAGTGTAAACACCGCCCCATGCAGATATGGCAAGAGCGAATGTCATACCGTTAAGCTCGTTGTTTCCTAGATTGAACACTTCCATTACCCAGTGCAAGGAATCTACAGATATGCCAGCCGTTCCTGTATAGGCCTGCCAAGAGACCACAAGTAAGGCCAGAATTGTTAGAACCATCCTATCGGCCCGAGAGAATCCTCCATAGATCCTGCCGAGTCCTACTGACTGTGCTTGTGTGCCCATGTAAGACCCGAATAGTGTCAGCAACCCTGCTATTAGACCACTGCTATAATCATCAACAAAATTCGAATTCATCCCGATGGCCACTAGTAATCCCACATCCACCACTCTGTCAATGGTATGGTCTAGAAAGTCACCATATGCGCCGTCTGTTCCTTGATGTCTCGCCAAGGCCCCATCCAGAGCGTCCAGAATACCCGCAAGTAGGATAAGGAAAACCCCTCCGATAATCCATATGGCCCCATTCGAGTCATTCCCGGCTTGTGAAAGGAGATAGAAAGATGCGATTGCTATTCCCAGACTCGTCCATGTTAACACGCTAGGATCTAAACTGCCCATTCTCACAACAAGTGGCTGTATCGCCTTAGTCCATCTTTCCCTCATCTTTTCGAACATTAGGCGACCTCCTCCTCTATCCAGTCTATTCCCGTGTTGGGGGTCTTAGGCTTGAAGCCATCTGACATCCACGCCCGAATCAGTTTAACAATTGACTCAGCCGGGGTCCTCGAGGTATCAAACTCAGTCCATGGAATCGCAGAGTGGTAATCATTCCATGGGCCCCCGATTAATTCCCACTCCACATTTGAATCGGACTTAGTATCATCATATCCACGCTCATTCATGCGACTACGAAGTACCTCGGGCCGACAACGAAGTACCACGACACCGTCTACTGGTAGTAAGTGTGAAAGATGACCATCAATAAAGGTCAATTTTTGAGGAGGCTCAATCCACAACTTTTCGAGTTTATCTGAGAGTATCTTGATATCGATTGGACGAGCACCATCGTAGAGATCAACATCCTCAATACATTCATGTTCTACAGCAAGCTCCTCAACCGTGACTATCTCAAATTCACCCTCACCAAGGAGTGCGCATACACTACTCTTGCCCGTTGCAGGAGTTCCAGTCAGTGCCAGTCTCCGCACACCTTGCATGCACCTCGACTATAGCGAGAAGCAATGAACACTCCTGCCAAGGCGCAACATTCACTTCACATGAGTCACACGATGATATGAAGAACATGTCAACCGAGATTAACTGGGTCCGTGCTATGGATCCTCGAGATAGTAAGCTAAACGTCCTACTGCTGGCGATTCCAATCACTTTCTACTTCGCCTACATCGCCAAAGATGAATCACTTGCATTCTTCTCCTCATTGGTGGCAATAATGCCTCTTGCATTTCTGATGGGCAGGGCTACGGAGGAGATTGCACTCTACACATCAGAATCACTAGGGGGCTTGCTCAACGCCACATTTGGAAACGCAGCTGAGATGATTATTGCATTGCTGGCAATCTACGCAGCTTCTCAAGCTGACACCTCAACACTCGAAGGGCTTGCGACTGAGGAACTCATGGTCGGACTAGTCCAAGCCAGCCTCATTGGCAGTATTCTTGGTAATTTACTACTCGTCATGGGCTTGGCATTTCTATGGGGGGGAATAAACTACCCCGAGCAGAAGTTTTCCGACTCCCAAGTTAGCTCCAATGGCTCCCTGATGTTGTTAGCAATGATCGTCCTGATTATTCCTGCAGTGTTCAACTCGACAGTTGGAGGGGCAGACGGAGACGAGGGTGTCCAGCAACTAAGCCACTTTGCAGCGGTTGTTTTATTGGCACTTTACGGACTATTCCTCTACTTCCAATTCAGATCTCATGTGGACCTTTTCGCTACCGAAACCCATCATCACGAGGCCCCAGATATGAGTAAGCGTGATGCGATAATCCTCCTAGTTGTAGCCACAGTAATGGTATCTTGGATGGCGGAGATCCTAGTCCACTCTGTAGAGTATGCAGCCGATGATATGGGACTGCCTCACTTGTTCATCGGCGTAATCCTTCTGCCTCTTTTTGGAAATGCAGCAGAGCATTTCACTGCCGTAGTGGTTGCAGGGAAGGACAAAATGGATCTTTCGTTCGCTATTTCCATGGGATCCTCAACACAGATTGCGGTTTTCGTGGCACCACTCATGATCATAGTGGCATGGATTCTGGAAGTCCCTATGACATTCGAGTTCGGTATGCTGGAGACGATGTCTGCATTCCTCTCCGTTCTGATTGTCAATATCATAGCCGCCGATGGTAAGTCAAACTGGCTCGAGGGTGCTATGCTACTAGGCACATACCTCGTCTTGGGAGCGGCCTTTTTGTTCCATCCATGATTAGAAAGGAATCTCCAGCATCCCCACTGAGTCATACAAACTGGGTCCACTCCCTAGGTAGTACACAGACCCTAGCCTACTTCTTGAGTCCTCGGCGGTTGAATTGAAATCAGACGCACAAGAATCTATGCACCCATCCGCAAATGCCACGTAGACTCTGCCTTGCCTGTCTATGTGCAGGTCATTGAAGTCCAATAGATTTCTATTCGAACCGCCAATGTCACGGCAATCTCCGCTGTTGAGGCAGATACTGCCAATTTGAACTGGGTCAGGAGAAACCCTGACTGTATGAAAAACAGGAGATGAGTCCAGAGCATTTAGGCTGAATGTAATGTAAAGGTAGTAACTAACATTGGTAGTGGCGTAGTGGGCATTTCCAGTCCAATTCTCACCGTCAATATCTGGCTTTCCGAGCTCACTCGAGTTCTCACTTCCAAGATAGGTTATGGCTATCTTCCCCGGATCTCCTGCGTCCACTTGGGGGAATGTAGTCGATATTACTTCCTTGGGACTTATCCGGATACTGGTCTGCTCCCATGTCTCTCCGGAGTCAATACTCCTTGACATGTAGACTCCCTCATCACCACCGGTCCAGATATGGTATGCGTTAGATTGTGTATCTGTGGCAACCTCCGAGTTCTTTCTTGGGTATGGAGTTCCTACGTCCTCTCCCATTGAGTGCTCGTCCCAAGTGAAGCCATTGTCCTTGGAAACGATTACAGTGGGAGTTTCAACTCTGGGGGTGACATAAACGGTCCCATCAGGCGCACTCGTTATCGCGCCATGTAGTCCGCCGTTGGAGGTGGCCAATCCGAAAATCTGTCCACCTGCTTCGAATGTCGCCCCTCCGTCGAAGCTTGTAAAGCAGAAAATACCGACCCCTTTGTTGTAGCAATAGTAGACGGCTTGATCGTAAAATGATTGGGAGAGAGAACCTCCTATTCCGTACCCACTACTGGTCCAAGGCCCGGTCGCGAGCTTGATGTGATCATTCAATGGCGTAGTGCCAGAATCATGTGGATTGCCGAGCCAGCTTTCGCCATCGTCGTCACTCCAGCATATCCAGGACGTTTCAAGTCCCTGCATCTGGACATTGAAAATACGATCAGTGACAGGATCAACCCAACCGTATGGATCACTTGTAGTGAACGAACACTCCGGGCCGGTTACTTCCTCCCATGACTGTCCGAAATCGCATGATCGCATCACTTTCTCAAATGCAATGAAGAAAATGCAACCACTGGATGTAATCCCGATGCTCGGCTCGGCACCCTCCTCGCCTACATCGCTGAATACGAACTCTAACGGGAGGGGGGGAATATCCAGAGACTCGCCGTCGGGACCAGTAACGAAGATACCAGTATCGGTATTCAAGCTCTCTTCAGCCCCGCCTACGCCACTATTGGTGTGTATACAACCGAGCCCTGAAAATGAAAGCATCATGACGACGATAAGCGTTGACCCAGTCTTCATGTTCAGCGCAGCTAGGAGGTCGCACAATTATGTTGCCCCGGAGAAACCTCTCACTCTACTACTACAATCCAGCCGAATTCATCGGGTGCGCGCCTCTGCTGGATAGCAGTCAGCTCCTCGTATAACTGCCTAGTCACAGGGCCAACCTCGCCCCCGTTGTACTCTGATACCTTGTCTCCGTACTCGATCCTTCCAATAGAAGAAACTACCGCGGCTGTACCTACACAGAAGCACTCATCCGCCTCCATTGCGTATTCAACGTCAACTTTCTCCTCCCTCACCTCGTATCCTCTCGAGGAAGCTAGCTCAATAATCGAGGACCTTGTTACCCCTGGCAGTATCGTACCAGTAAGCTCTGGGGTTGACACTACACCATCCTTCACACAGAAAAAGTTTGCAGCACCGACTTCCTCTATGTATCTGTGATTCACTGCATCCAGGTATATGATCTCAGAGTAACCCTCCTTTTTCGCCATCTTGGATGGAATCATCCCAGGAGCGTAATTTCCTATCGCCTTTACTCCTCCAGAGCCACCAGGAGCGGCTCTGTGGAATTTATCGGATACCCTCAGTGAAGTCGGGGTTATGCCTCCTTTGAAGTAGGGCCCTACGGGTGATGTGAAAACTAGGAAGGTGTACTCAGGTGCAGGCGCAACCCCAAGAATAGGGCCACTGCCCATCAAAAGCGGTCTGATGTACAAGGCCCCCTTGCCCATCGGGGGAACCCATCTGGAGTTCTCTCTGACAGCACTAATGACTGCGTCTAGGAACATTTCTTCTGGTACAGGAGGCATTCCAAGCCTCCTTGCACCTTCCTGAGCGCGCCTAGCGTTCTGCTGAGGCCTGAACAGAACTATGCTACCATCAGAAGCCCGTTGCGCTTTGAGGCCTTCAAAGAGCCCTTGCCCATAGTTCAGAACACCAGCAGCAGGGGAGATCACCAAATCCTCGTAATCCTTCATGGCACCTTTCTCCCACTCGCCCCCAATCTCGCATTTCGCCATATACATCCTGTCTGTCTGAGTGAAGCTGAAGGTTAGAGAATCCCAGTCGATTTCCGGTTTAGTATCACTTGGCATTGGCAGTCCCCCATGCACACGGAAGCAAGTCGGCTTTCAACGATTACGCAAAGATTCCCTCCCGGTACTCTTATGACCATCTTCTGAGACATAGTTTGAAGGCGGTACGTCGCCCCCTTGTATTGAGGCGAGTTGATGGAGTGGAAGGGCAGGATGTGTATTGTCTCAGGCTCCTACCAGTCTATCGACTCTACTGTTCCAAAAACAGTGGTAGAGTTGTGGTGCAGGGCAGAGGACGGCCACTCAGTTGTATTGCTGGTTCATGGTCTCCGACCTTACTTCGACATCGCCATACCGGGATCTCCAAGTCCGGAACAGGACCCTGACCTAGACTCAGTATCCGGAATGAGCGAGGTTGTCGAAGTCTCGGACCCAGTCATGAAATGGACAAGACACGGAATGAAGAGGCACTGGAGGGTCTATGCCAACCAACCCTACTCTGTTAGGAATCTACGAAAGAAATTGGACAATTGGG
>CAXHFZ010000044.1:0-8180 GCA_964016325.1 uncultured Candidatus Poseidoniales archaeon
AATTCCTTGCAGAGTACAACCACGGAGACACCACAATCAAATCCCTGTATGCCGAGGGATATCTAATTAATGCCGATAGTTACCAGCACCATTACTACGATACTGCATACTTGGCTGATCATGGACATGGGATTTCCCATGATACCGAGCTCTACGCCATGATGGAATCAGGAACTCATTCTGGAGGGCAGATGATGGCCAACATCAGAGTTAGCGCGTCCACATTCTATGTTACAACAGGTACTCATGGGGTCCACGTACTTGGCGGGATAATCGGACTAATGTACATGACATTCAAGGCCAGCAGAGGGGGATACACTCCTCAGAACGCTGTCTCAATAGAGTATTTCGGACTTTACTGGCACTTCGTTGACCTGATATGGGTCATCGTCTTCCCATTCTTCTATCTGTACTGAGGTGATAATTTGGCGCAATATACTATACTTGGAAAAGACCCATACTGGATGAACTTCATTGGTCTGATGGTATTAACCCTAATTGAAGTGGTTGCCGTCGGCTTCCATCTCCCAGATGAGAGAATTTTCATCTTCAGCAACTACACTCTGATGATACTAACTGTTGTGGCCATTCCTAAATTCATCATGATAGCGCTGATATTCATGCACTTATACGGAGAGGAGGACTCAGGCATTCTTACAGTGACAGCATTGTTCCCATCATTCTTCATCATCATAATGATCCTATTCATTGGTTTGACCCATCCTGAGGCAACAACCGGACTCCCAGCATGGTGCAGACCTGGGACCTACTGATGGAAAGGTTTCATGGCCGGTACCCATTCGCATACTCGCTGCAGACGTCGCTTAGCCTGGTATAGCGCCGGATTTGAAATCCGGTGTCCTTGTGACTCGGGAGTTCAAATCTCTCCGTCTGCGCCATTAAATCATTCTGTGTTGGGTGGATTTTCCCCACCACGCACATTCAATACATTCGAATGAAAATCAAATTTTACAGGAGTGGTCATGGATATCTCCCCATCAAGGCTGATATAGAGAGGAGGGTCATGACCTCGTTCGAGCGTCGGTTCGCCATCCTCATCAAGTGCCCTTATCTCAAAGGTCTTGCATGGTTCCATGGTTATCTTTCCCCATTTGCCTACATGCTTGCCCTTCTCCAATGGTCCCATGACAAACAACATCTGTACCTTCGAAAGACCGAATCCTAGGACAATTCTCGAACTATCTCCGAATGGATGCATCCCTGGAGCCACCCTATATCCTCCTCCAAAGGTCTCAGCTTGCATCATAGCGAAAAGCCCTGTTAGGTCCACCTTTCTACCAGGGCCATCATCAACCCTAATCCATGCCATCTGACTCTTCCAGCCTAGTATCGCTTTGATTGCCAGGGCGGTGTATTTTTTCTGACCGCTTATCCAAGAGAATTTACCCTCGTCCTTCATCCTGTTGATGGAAGAAGTTACTCCTCCATCACACTCAAGAAAGCTCCACCGAACAAGATTCTCCTCTCTGGATGGCTCCCCTGTAACTGGATAGTGTTTTGGTGAGGGTATTCCGGGATATTCCGGAGCTTTAAGGCCCTCAACTCTAATTCCCCCAACGTTGTAATCAACCCCCTCCTTCAGTATTGAAACGGCACCATCTATGTCATTGAGAGGTATTCCAATAGATCTAGCAAAATCATCTCCGTTTCCCATTGGAATTACTCCAAGCCTCATATCGGAACCACGAATGCCATTAGCTACCTCATGAACAGTTCCGTCGCCTCCCACTGCTACCACTAGATCGTAGTCACTACCCCTCAAATCACTTGAAATCTCGATTGCGTGGCCTTTTCCGGCTGTCATGAAGACATCAAAATCTATTCCTGAGGAATTTAGGGACTCTTCCACCTTGTAAAAAGTCCTACCTAGCTTACCGTCTCGAGCATTTGGATTGACAATACACGCCACTCGTGTCACATACTAGCGAGTACTAGCATAGGACTTCAATACTGCCGAAGCAAGATATGATAGCGTAGGTAGTATCGCGATTATACATAAATGAGCCAAGATGAACAATTCATGCGACTGGCTCTTGAGCTAGGATCGAGAGGCGGACATAAGGTGTTACCTAACCCACAAGTTGGGTGCGTATTAGTGAGAGATGGCAAAGTAATAGCTGAGGGATGGCATGATCACATCGGTGGGCTACATGCTGAGCAGATGGCTATCGCTGATGCCGAATCAAGAGGGGTTCCTACTCAGGGATCTACTGCATTCGTCACTCTCGAGCCATGCAATCACTTCGGGAGGACCCCTCCCTGTACAGAGGCCCTACTATGGGCTGGAATAGAGAGAGTGGTAATTGGATCAATGGACCCAAATCCGACTGTGAGGGGCGATGGAACAGGTTCGCTTGAGGATAATGGAGTAGAGGTCATCACTGGGGTTTTGGAATCAGAGTGTAACCATCAGATGAGGCCTTTCATGCATTGGTGCCGGAATAGGAGGCCATTCGTGACACTCAAAGCAGCCCTCGACTCCAATGGTTTCACGGACCGTGAAATTGACCTAGATCCCATACGATTCTCCTCAGACGAATCACTCAGACTCGTCCACGAACTTAGAGCTGAATCGATGGCAATTCTAGTAGGAGTCAACACAGTAATCAGAGACAATCCATCTCTTACCGTTAGAGGGATAGACATCGGTCCAAGAGAACAACCATTGAGAGTAATCGTAGATCCAAACTGCAAAGTCAAAGGAGATTACAAGGTATTGTCTGATGAACAGGCGAAAACCCTACTTATTCATATCTCAGAACCGGACTTGGTTGATGACTCCGAACTGGTTGAGAGAATCGTATTATCTGATTCAGTAGGTGAGATAGCAATATCCAGAATTCTTGATATGTTAGGCGATAGAGGAATTCAGACTCTTTTGGTGGAGGGGGGATCAGATACTTGGAATAGATTCGTCGAATCTGGACTCGTGGATATGGCTCACATATGCAGGTCACAAATAGAACTAGACGGAGCTAGATTTCCATTTGATGAAAATAAACTTCGTAAATGTGGACTCATAAAAATACGGACCTTTAATTCTGGAGGGGACCAAATCACCCATTGGGAAAAGTAATGGTGGGCGATACAGGATTCGAACCCGTGTCCTAGCGTCCGAAGCGCCAGATGATATCCAGACTACACCAATCGCCCAGCCATTGACGATGGCTATCCCATTTTCAATCCGCCGGATGACAGACCACGATTGCCCTAACTAAGCTCCGATGAACCCTGATTGGACAGAAAAGATGAACATTCCATCCTATTTCCTGTATTCTTGACAATAATTCCGACCATTTTTTTCCCATTACAGTAATATCATCATCATTTCCAGGTTTTAATGCTTCAGGACCAGCTGGAAGCATAGAAGACACAACTCCTTCCGCATCGATTTTTTTCGCTTCTTTGAGAACATTAAGAAATATGTCCAATGAGTCTACGGACCTCCATGAACTCCTTCCGTATGGAGGGTCGAAGACAAATGAGCAACCTTCCATTTCCCCCCACAACGTCGAGAGGTCAGACGCATCCCATTTTTCCACCAAGCATTCCTTACCAAGCCATTTCAGGTTCTCTTTAGTTCCTTCAACCATTCTAGAGTCCAAGTCACTGGCTAAGGCTCTGATGTTCTGTAATACTGCCTCAATTGCTATTCCTCCAGTTCCACAGAAGGGATCTATCACTGCCTTAATTTCTCTATTGGGGACTCTGGATAATGATATCAGAAGTCTGGCTTGTCTGGGTTCAAGTGATATCGGTTTGAAGTAAGGTCTCTCAGTTGGAGACCTGCCAGAGAAACTTTCTTTGCTCCAGTTCTTTACTCTCAATCCCCATACAACCATTGTTCCCTCAAACTCAAAAGGCTCTGGATGAGTATCTCCTTCATTGGAACCAGCAATAATGATGACAATTTCATTAGAGGGGCTTTCTAGATTAACCCTTATTCCACTGGATGAAACAGCTCTTCCGACTTTATCCTCAAAGCTCCTGCTACTAATAGTATCAGGGAGCTCACCAATCTTCCTAGTACGAACAGCAAAATCGCCTTCCTCGAAATTCTGAATGGCCCATTCACCGATAGCCTCACAGAGAGAAATTTGCGACTCTGAGGATTGGGGGTAAATGGAGTGCCCTCCGAGAATTAGAACCTCGTCCAGAAGAGCGGCCCCATTTAGTTTCGAGATTTCTTCTTGCCTTATTTCGTAAGTAACTATACGTGGATGAATGATACTGATATCTCCCAGTAAAGCCTTCATTTCCTCTCTGAATAGCCAAGAATGCCAGCCCATTCCAACCATTGCAATAGTCAAGGTGCCCTCTCCTAACCGCTGACCAGGACTTCAACCCTAAATGCATTGACATTACCCCGGGAGCGAGGATGGTAGGATATGGGCTGTAATCTCAAAGATTTGGCACCAGCCAAGCCCATTGAAATAAGCGATCTCTCAGGACAGAGAGTAGCGATAGATGTTTTCTTAAACGCATACCAATTTATCACATCAATGACAGGCGAAGATGGCAAACCTCTATCTTACAATGGTAAGCCTGTGTCTCACCTAATGGGATTCCTCGATCGAGCATCAATTCTCGTTTCAGAGGGAATTGACCCAGTATTTGTTTTCGATGGAAGGCCGCACGATCTAAAGAGAGCCACTCTAAATGAAAGAAAGACCAGGAAGATAGAGGCTAAGGCCAAGTGGGAAAATGCGATTATTGAGGGCGATATGCCAACAGCAAAGAAGCTGGGTCCACAAACAGCAGAGTATACTCCTGAAATGGTAGCAGAGACTAAACAACTCTTCGAATGCATGGGCTTGGTTTGGATCGAGGCCCCGATGGAGGCTGAAGGAGCTGCAGCAGTAATGTGTAAGAGAGGAATCGTTGGAGCGGTCGCAAGTCAGGATTGGGACACACTCGTTTACGGTTCTCCTT
The DNA here is from genome assembly GCA_964016325.1 of uncultured Candidatus Poseidoniales archaeon. Lineage (GTDB taxonomy): Archaea > Thermoplasmatota > Poseidoniia > Poseidoniales > Thalassarchaeaceae > MGIIb-O5. Next base: position 4,954 of record CAXHFZ010000044.1, read on the forward strand.
TCATGATAAGAAATCTAACTGCTCACGGTACTAGGAAATTTGGAAGAGTGATGCAGGCTGAAATGATATCTCTAGATGAGATGCTAGATGGGCTTGGAATATCACATAGTCAATTAGTTGATTTGGCAATAATGATTGGAACAGACTTTCATCCTGGAATCAAGGGAATAGGGCCTAAAACCGGGCTTAAATTAATCAAGGAACATGGAAGCATGGAAAAGGTCTCCTCGGTGAAGGGGTTTGAGTTACCCGAAAACCTAGAACAGATAAGATCCCTATTCTTGAACCATCCAACCAATGAAAACCCAGTACCCATGTCCAGGCCCGCAGTCGAGGAAGATTTGATTCAGTTTCTCCAGATTGAGAGAGGATTTGGAGAGGGAAGAATGAAGAGAGCATTAGACAGACTAAGTTCCGTGGGTAAACTGAGTTCCAAGAGCAGACCAACACTGTTTGATTTCTGACCTGTTGCGGCCACCCCGGGGACTGAACCGCCCCCGGGGTGCCCTGTCTCCTATGGCATTAGCCAACGGGCCGAACGAAAAGAGTCAGCTAAGTCAAGTCGTTGTTCTCTAAATCGTCTGGGATGCCATCGCCATCATCGTCATCATCTAGATGATCGGGGATACCGTCGTTATCATGGTCAAATTGACCAGTCATGTCCCAACCGTCGTTCTGTTCGAACCAGTCAGATAGACCGTCGTTGTCGTCGTCGTTGTCGAAGCTGTCTGTAAGTCCGTCATTGTCATGATCGTACCTCCAGACTCCTACCACACCATCGGCTTCATCGACATCCAGGATGTTATCGTTATCATCGTCAGTGTCCACACCGTCATCCATCCCGTCATTGTCGTGATCACGCGAGTAATCCTCGCCGTTCGGTCCAATGTCGTTCCAGTTGTCAATGCCATCATTGTCGATGTCGAAGTCCAAGTTGTCACTTATGCCGTCGTTGTCGTGATCGTAGATGTCAGTGTTGGGATTTCCATCATCGACCTCATCTTGGTCGGCGATACCGTCACCGTCATCATCATCATCTTCAGCGTCGTCGATACCGTCGTTATCGTGGTCTTCCGGGCTATCGTCCAAGGAATCTGGGATGCCATCATTGTCATCGTCATTATCCAAGTCATCAGGAATTCCATCTCCATCGTTGTCGTTCTCTCCGTTCTGGTTCTGATTGTCGAGCTGCTGGTTTTGCTGCTGGTCTGACTGCTGGGTCTGCTGCCCTTGGCTATCGCCTTGGGTTTGGCCCTGTTGTTGTTGGTTCTGACCATTCTGGTTGTTACCATTCTGGTCTTGGCTCTCTTGGTCGCCTTGCTGGCCACTCTGTTCGCCTCCCTGTTGCTGTCCTTGGCCATTGTCTTGTTGCTGACCCTGCTGGCCTTGTTCACCATCCTGGGCTTGCTGACCATCCTGACCAGACTGGCTACCTTGATCTTGACCCTGGCCTTGTTGACCTTGACCTTGACCCTGTCCTTGACCCTGGCCCTGACCCTGTCCTTGACCCTGGCCCTGGCCCTGTCCTTGACCCTGTCCTTGACCCTGGCCCTGTCCTTGTCCTTGACCCTGTCCTTGGCCTTCGCCTTCGCCACCTGTTCCAGGTTCGGCTCCAGATTGACCATCTCCTTCTCCACCTTCGTAATCTGGATCGTAGGCATCAGGTATTCCATCACCATCCGAATCAGATGACGAGCCGTCGTTGGGGTCGTTAGGGAACGGATCAGATCCGTCCGCTACTCCGTCACCATCAGTATCCGCTGAGTTCGGATTAGTACCCGAAGCGTATTCTTGGCTGTTTGTCAGTCCGTCCCCGTCAGGGTCAGCGTTGGCGTCCCCAGCTGAGTTGGGATTCAGACCATAGGTCACTTCCCACCCATCTGGCAATCCATCGTTGTCCGTATCGGGGTTGTTCATATCAGTTCCTGCAGCTTGCTCCTCGGCATTGGTGAGCCCATCATTATCCCAGTCTGCACCACCATCAGAGGGGTCCAGTGGGTCAGATCCATCGGCACTTACGCCAACGGAGCCCGCCATTGTTACAAGGAGCAGTGCAATTAGCATGCTCGCGTTCTTTGTCTTCTGCATTTTCATCATATCTCCAAATTCAGTTCAGAGAACCCGCTGTTCTCTCTTTCCGCAAACAGCTAGCGCTGGGACGTCCTTCGCTAGGATGCTTCCGGGAGGTCCGGAAATTCCATTCGAACGAGAATACATAACATCAATAATACTGAAAAACGCTGTACTAAGCGCCATTCTATTACTCCAGTAATTATTGTTCTTTTGTTCTCGTTCCTCCATTATCGTCATCCGGTCTCACGGGCTTTCACAGGGAACCCACCGTTCCCTCTAAATTCTCAGAGTAATGAATGATATTTCAATGGTTCCCGTGGTAGATTCACGGAGTTAGCCTAGATAATTCTGCCTTGAATCTAGCTGAACCCAGGAAATGAAGTATTGGAGCCGCTAAAGTAGCGACGAGTAGTGTACCGAAGAACACTCCTGACCACAGCTCTATACCTCTTCCCAGTGTGAGAAATAAGATCCACCCTGCACCAGTGAATGCCAGTGGCCGGTACCTCTTACTGTATAGGACTAGTCTAGCTCTTGCAAGCTCGTCACTGTAGTATTCTGGAGCCTCATCTGGAGTTACTAGTCCCATCTCAACCGCACAGCGACCACAAATCAGGTAACGAGGACCATTGCCACTGATGAAATGTGACTGATGATAAGTCTGATTGCATTTCCTACACGTCGGCATGTATATCGTCAATTCCAGTGGGTCTATGTCCTTCAACACTACGGTCGTCTAACCTGCTCCTCGATTTGATGATCGGATATTACTGGCTTTCTCATAAGGAACTCGCACAGTAAATCACGACCACTTGGACTGCCTACCGATTCAGGATGGAATTGAACACCATCAATGGGTAATGTCCGATGTGTCATCCCCATGAGAAGCTCTCCTGTATGATCCCACGAATTGGGTATCAAATCACCATCCATAGGCAAGAGAATCAAACTATTATACCTCATCATGATAGATTTTTTCGGTAATTTCACGAATATGCCAGTGCCATCACTAATAATTACACTCGGTGTTCCATGCACAGGTCCCCTGGGGGACTCGACCAGTTCCCATCCATCTGCTAATCCTAGTGCTTGATGCCCCAGGCACAACCCAAGGACCGGTATGTGTTTTCCAGCTATAATCAGATTTCCTGAGA
>CAXHFZ010000045.1:0-8083 GCA_964016325.1 uncultured Candidatus Poseidoniales archaeon
AGCAGGAGGGTTGCTGACAGTGTACGACACTGAGGAAAGTCCCCTCTCCATGATGCGAGTGGCCCGACGCAAGTCGGGGATCCGAGAGGGTCGGCTCTGCAACAGAAACGAACTACCTCGGGAGCACGATGAATCCGAAAGGAGGAGGTTTCCCGAAGGTAGCTGGAACGAGCACCCCCGCTGGAGCAAGTCCAAGCAGGCCCGTATTGCATCAACAGGGCCGGGTAGGATGCAAAGTTGAATGCAACCAGCCGAAAGGTGAACAGAAAGGGGCTTATTCCCTGCACCCTCACTAACCACTCAGCTTCAGCTATATTCAATCAGAGTCCACGATTGCCTTTAGCACGGAGGATTCTGAAATGGTCCCTCCCTCGTCAAAGTCGAGCCATGGCCCATTGAGGGTGATTCTGGACCTGAATTCGTTGTATACGACGATTATAGTGGGAAGGAGTATTGAGCTTGTTAGTAGCGCTAATGCAATTAGGGCCATCATCAAGAGGAAGAAATTCTGAAGTCCCGGAATGGCTACAAATAGCCCTGCGGATAATCCCGCACAGGTTGTAGCTGTAGTCTCGAAAATAGTTCTCCCAGTAGTTACTACAGACCTCACAACACCTGCGGGAGTTTCCCCCTCGTCCCTAATTCTGTCAATGATATGTATTGAGTCATCGACCCCAATTCCGAATACTATGGTCCCTATCATTGCAGTGAATACATTGACATTGACTGAACCGCCTCTCATCAGGAGGGGTTGCCACAATACCACTACTGCGACGGCGGTCATTGTGAATATGGCCAGTCTAGGAGAGCGGAATAATACGGCCATAGTGAAAAGTAGAATTATCATGGTCCAAACTGTAGTTTCACTCTGTGCTTTGTGAATGCCAGAGTTGATATCGATCGAAATTGGAAGCCCTCCGGTCAATTTGGAATTAGTGACTCCTTCCTCTGCTAGAGTGGTTGAGTAGCATGTTGTGGAGTCATCACATCCCCCCTCTGACAAGAATTCGTCAATTGTATTCCTTAGGCCAGTTGCGTCCTTGATATTGATGTAAGGTTGCCAGGCATAAACAAGCGTCTTTGTCTCTCCCGATCCTTGATCAGCATTCATCAGCATCGATCTAATTTCAGGGCTGAGTGTGTCGAAGACAACATTCACCATATCCTCTCTGGATGAAAGTGTAGTGAATGCTAAATCGCCACTTGTAATACATTCTAGTTGAAGAGGATCGTCCCAGCAAGATGAATGGAGTATGTCCCAGAGAGAACGGTCAAAGGCCTGTTGTCCAGTAATATCGTCTTGAAGATGTATTGCCTTCAGAATATCAACAATACTGGTAGTATCAGTGAATTCGACATTGTCCACCTTAGCCTGCATTTCATCTATTGAGTCTAAAACAGGGATATCTCGAATGGGCGCAGTCTGGTTCATTGCCCCCCTGTCTGTAGCATCGATGATGAATAGATTAGTCTGCCCGCCACCGAATTCGTAGCTATACTCCCTGAGGGCCTCGTAAGACTCCAGACCCGGAGGTACCTCATCTGATGAACCTGTGATATCCTTTCCGAGTTCTTCCTCCAGGATTAGTACGCCCCAGGCTGTAGTGACAATAGCCACTAGCATTACCACTATTGTGGCCCTGACAGGAATCTTTCCAATGGCGTCCCAGACGCTGTCTAAGAGTCCAAGAGCGATGGTAAGTGAGAGCATTGATGCCATAATCAGGGCATTCCCGGGCGACATTGCCTCGGAATAGGATAATGCGAATGCAGCCAGGATGCCCAGAGAAATTGAAACGTACAATGTCTGATTTGTGGACATTTCCAGATTGTTGGGAGTCTTCCTGTACCTCAATAGCTGGATTAGTGCGGGAACCATTATCATTGAAAGGATGAAGGTGACTGAAATTCCCAGAAGCAGTGTGGTTCCAACAGTCCTCATCGGCTGTATGGGGACCAAAGAGTTCCAAGTAAGGACGTGGAATCCCAGTATAGTCGTCAATGCGGATAGGAAAATTGCATGTCCTGTGGTCATGGCGGCTCTTACTGTCGCGGTCAGGCTGATGAGAGAGTCCCATGGATCAACTGATAGCGGTTCCAGTCCATCCCTCTTTAATCGCCAGGACTCTTCGAGTTTCTCCTCAATGATCTCCTGCCTGTTTTCTTCAATTCTATTAGTCAGATGAAGCGCATAGTCGACTCCGAGACCAATCAAAATAGGGCCAGCGGAGATTATCATGGGCGTTAGCATGATGTCCAGGATTACTGTGGCTCCGAAGGTTATTGCTAGGCTCATTGCAATTGGAGTCCCACAGATTAAGATGACCTTCGGGTTCCTGTGGAGTATTAACATCGCTAAAGCAACCAGCGCTAAGCTTGCCGGTAGCATCGTCTCTACCAACTCCAAGTAAATAGCGTCAGAAACATCATGTAGAACCGGAGTCAAGCCCGTTACTGTGACAGCCCTTCTGTCGGGGATATCATCGAGCCTGTCAAGGTCAACAGTATTGGTATCTGGATCAATCCCCATTGTTGATGTAAGTTCGTATGTAGTGTAGCAGAGGTAACAATTTGCCTCCTCAATCTCGTCACAGACTCCACTACCATCATCATCACAATCCGGAAGTATCTTACCATCTGGTCCTATTCCGTGAATGTATGCCTCAGCAAAGGCCAAGAATGCCTTGTGATCCTTTACTAGACCATTTTTTGGGTCGTCACGCGGAGGTATGTCAGTTGTTGACATGTCGAATGATATTCCCATGATTATGACGCCTGTATCCCATATTCCGTCACCGTTAGTATCCCTTACCATGGATTCCATCAGTGAACCTGCATTTTCGACATACTGGTCTATTCTATCTTGCTCGTCGGGGATCTCATATCCGTAATATGGATTGGAGCCTGCTACGGCACAGTTCTCACCGTCACTGATTGGAAGACCATACTTCTCCATAGCACAATTAAATCTCCATGAAGATGAGTTCGCTTCCTTGATTATCTGGGCCGGGGATAGTACCCAGACTACTCCGTCATTAACTCCCCTGTCTGATTTATCCCAGTCCAGTCCCTTGGCATAGGTCCCTGCCGGGGATGAGTCGTCTCCTTCTATCCAGGACATTTGCATCAAGACTTCTGCAGACGTGATGTTGTCGTTCCCTCTATCGGAGATTGAGCTTATCGCATTGTCTGTTTGGATGTATATTATCACAATGTCCGTTGACCATTGCTCCCTGACCTCTGAAAGTAAATCAGAAGAGTCTGCTCCCTCTGGGAGATAAATCTCGACATCCCCGTTAATCTGTTGTTGGAAGTCCATGGCATACTTCCCAACTACTGAAGTCAGCAGCAACAGGATGGCGACAATTATTCCAGGGCTCCTAAGAATAGCAGAGTAGGAAAGCTCGTTCAGCCTCCTGTATGCAGAATGGGTGATATCAGCGGCATCATCAAGTAGTTGCCCAGCGGTATCCAGTGCGTTACCTACTGGGCCCTCAGAGAGCGTCTTCCTAATCCTATTTGATGCCTCCCTGGCCGGCTGAATCCTCTCGAAGAAGGATTGCCAGAATTCGGCTTCATCGTCTACAGATTCATCTCTTGAAACGGAGAATCTGTCAACAGGGGTTTCCTCGGTCACGTACCGTGCAACCACAATAACCAAATGAGCGTTCGCATTCATTCAAATCTAAGAATAGGATAAATATCGTATTTTACCTCTGTCGGATGCACATACAATAGAATCGCTGAAAGTTGATTAGTGTCTCGGAGTGTTGATGTCGAGACGCAGGGCGAAGTCCTTACCAAAGGGAAAAGATGAGGATGTAAGGACTATGGCTGGCCTCTTTACTGCAGGCATAATCAGCCTAGTGGTGGTAATTTCAGTAATCCTTGCCCCAATACCCCAGGTAGGTCCTGATGAAGGCAACCTAGCCCCCGATTTCATCGCTGATTCTTACAATGGCGCTTCCTGGAGCGAGTACAGACTCTCGGATAATTACGACTGGGACTGGAACGGTTCATCGGATAGCAAATGGTTCCTGATATACTTCATGGACACCGATTGTCCATATTGCTGGGTTGAGGGCGACGAAATGAGTCAACTTCACTCCCAATGGTCCGATAGGGTAAATTTCCTGACTATTGCCGCAGAGCTAAGCATACCCGATCACGATAGTACAAGAGGGGAGATTGAGGCATTCAGGGACAAGACCTCCTATTTTGGCTGCAATAGTGACAGAGATGACTGCATTGACAGGCCAGGAACACCCAACAACTGGCCTTATGTCGATGATCGGTCCATGTCTATAATGAAACAGTGGGGCCTTTCGGGAACACCTGTCTCTTTTATCCTGGAACCTGATGGAACTGTTGCTTGGAACAAGAATAAGCATCAGGGACAAGGAGGGGATGGAGAGGAATTGTCAGCGGCCCTTCAGAGACTGGTAGGTGGTCAATAATGGCCGTTATTACCGCCCCGCTGATGATTTTTGTACTGGGCATAGTGGTGTCTTTCTACCTACTTATTAGATCCAGGGATTCCCCAGGAGAAGAAGGCACAATCGGGGTCCTGAATGCCTCCATGGGATTCTCGGCAGTAGGGATAATTGGCTCTGGATGGACATGGGCAATCCACAACTCAATGCTAGTCGGGTCTTCCTCCATGTGTGCTACTGAAGGCTTGGTTCAATGCGGGTCGGTAATAGGAGACCCACAGTGGAACAATCTTTTCGGGATTCCATGGGGCCTGATAGGTATCGGGTCATTCGCGATAATATGGTTTTTTGTACTATCAATAAGAATGGACTTGCACGCCAAATGGTCTTCTAATTATGTAAACTTGCTATACTTCGTTTGCCTAGCTGGAGTTCCTTTTGTTCTCTGGCTAGTGCTAGTCGAATTGACGATGGTTGATGGGGCACCCCATATCTGTCCCTATTGTACTGTAATACACATAGCACTGCTGGGAATGGTGGCAAGTGCTTTCTACCTCAGACAGAGGAAAGAAACGGGTTCGTGGTCCTAGTCCTCTGTCCGATGAACTCAAGTCTGTCAGCTTGGTCCAAGGCACATGCACTTGGTTACCGGAGGAGCAGGGTTCATAGGATCACATCTCGTAGATGCTCTAGTAGATAGTGGGCAAAAAGTAAGGGTGCTTGATAACTTTTCGAGCGGAAGGGAGGAGTTCCTTTTGCACCACGAGGATTCTGGCAGGGTGGAAATTTTCCGAGCAGATCTTCTAGACATGGATGCAGTGAAAAAATCCATGCGGGGGGTGGAAATGGTACACCACCTAGCTGCAAACCCAGACATCAGGCTAGGGACAGAGGTAACAGATACTGATCTCAAGCAGGGTACTCTGGCCACGTACAATGTATTGGAGGCAATGCGCATGGAAGGGGTATCGAAAATTTCATTCTCTTCCTCTTCGGCAATCTATGGAGAGGCCGACCAGATGCCCACTCCAGAGACTTACGGACCTGTAATGCCAATATCCCTCTACGGGGCTTCTAAGCTTGGCTCCGAGGCTCTGATAACTGCATGGGCTGGCACCTTCGGGGCAGATGCTTGGATACATCGCTTCGCTAACATCGTAGGCCCTAGAGGCACTCACGGTGTAATTTTCGATTTCATCCACAAGCTCAAGAGGGACCCCAGCAGATTAGAGGTTCTTGGAAATGGGATGCAAGAAAAATCTTACATGTCTGCGGAAGATTGTGTAAAGGCCATGATACACTTGATAGGGCATTGCGATAAAACCGTGAATCTTTACAATCTTGGTACTGGGGACACCTGCTCTGTCAGAAGGATAGCTGAGATAGTCGTAGAGGAGAGTGGTCTCGAGGGCGTTTCAATAGAGTATACTGGAGGAGACAGGGGGTGGGCTGGAGATGTCCCCAAGACCTCCCTTGAAGTCAGTCGTCTTCTAGAGACTGGATTCAGACCCAATCTAGCCTCTGAAGAGGCCATTAGGCATACGGCGCGTGCACTCATATCTGAGATTGGGCTTTGAGTGCCCTCAGCAATCCCTTACTTGATAACTCAAACCATTGCGGAGAGTGTATGAGCAAACGATGGTACCAGGAGAATCGTCGTGACCCATGGCGGAGAGAAGCTAGATCTAAGGGATATAGGGCTCGCTCCGCATACAAACTCAAGCAAATCCAAGATAGGTTCTCAGTAATGAGGAAAGGGGATGCTGTTCTCGACATAGGTTGTCACCCGGGGGGATGGACCCAAGTAGCCGTTGAGGAGGTTGGTGAAAACGGATTGGTCGTCGGAGTCGACCTACTCGCTACTTCTCCTGTTGAAGGGGCCAAGCTAATCATTGGCGATGCAACGGAGGATGCTACAATTACGCAGGTTGAAGAATTCTTGGAGGGCAGGATGTTGAATGTCGTAATCAGCGATATCTCTCCAAGTCTCACTGGTAGATACGATACTGATCAAGCCATATCTCTGGAGCTCTCCACCACGGTTCTTGATGTGGCCATGGGGGTTCTCCAACCAGGCGGGACATTTGTAACCAAGACATTCCAGGGAACCGGCATAGAGGGACTGGTGGATGCCGCCAAAGACAGATTCTCAAATGTGCAGAGATATGCTCCGACCGCGTCAAGGAATGCATCGTCGGAGACGTATCTGATCTGCAGGAATAAGCTCCCTCGGCCAAGGAGAAGGGCTGATGGAAGAACCGCCATGGAGCAAGTTGCAGATCACCTGTCTGATCTAGGAATCGTGACTACTCCAGATGAGCATGATGATGATTTGCCAACAATGGTGGGTCTTCGCAGGCTTTCCAGAAGAGAAGATGAGTAGCACACAAGGAGAAAGCATCTAATTGGGGACTTGCTCGCACCATCATGAGAGGAGCGGCGCTTTCAATGGCGCTATTATTCACCCTGTCACTTTTATCGGGGTGTATAGCGGAAGACAGTTCATCCCAAGAAAAGGAAGAAGAAATAGACCGCTTAACAATGCAGTTGGAAAATCTAACTTCAGAGTTCAATGAACTCGAGGTCGCTTACGACATATTGAACGAGACTATTTATTCCTCGGAGAGAAGGTTTTCGGAAATTGACGAGCTAATGAGGGAGAAAAACACGTCCATCGAGAGTCTGACAGCTGTCATTGACGTAAAGGAATCTGAGATTGACGAGATTGAGGCTCAAATCATGATTCTCCAAAATCAGTTGAATTTGACCGAAAATACAAGCGTGGAGACTATCAATATTCTTGAACAACAGATTGCTAATCTAAATGGCTATGTCCTATTACTTGAGACAGAGAGGGATTTGGCCATTACTCAGAGGGAGACCCTAGAGGATGAAGTATCTTCGTTGACTCTTTCTCTTCATGAAATTGAAGAGAAAATCAGTATGATTTCGGGTGTACTCCACAACGCTGTCATGGATTGTCCCGCTACAGATCCCGGGTATAAACTCAGAATTGGATCGGATACTGGAGGGCAAGGTGCGACAAGAGGAGACGGTTTACTGACCGGAGAGGAGATATTGACTACCTTCGGAGAATGCCCTTCCGATATTGGAATGGTGAAGGATATCCTTCCAGGCATAGCATCGCCTACCAGTCCACGGAATTTTGTATCCATGGGCGGAAATTTATACTTCACAGCTGATGATGGAACACACGGAGAGGAGCTGTGGAGATCGGATGGTACCCTTGGTGGCACTTTTATGGTCAAGGACATTACGCCCCCAGAGACCACTATTTCTGGTGGACAAGTAGTAACGATAAATCATGGAACGAGCTTCGGCGAGATAGTCGCAGGTGACAATAAAGTGTTCTTCTCTGCTTGGAACACGTCCAATCCGGTTGGAGAGCTTCACGTCACGGATGGAACCTCTTCTGGTACTAAAATGGTAACAGATCTGTTCCGTTGTGACCCTGTCTTTATACCTCAGTTTGGAGTTGATTATTCTGGTGTGAACTCTATAATGGTGGTCCCTTCGTCGGTTTGGGGCTTTGATAGGGCATAGTTCTCGGGGTTTGAGTGTGACCCAACCTCTGGTGGAGTCTTGGGCGAAGAGCCATTCACTTCTGACGGCACGGCTTCTGGAACGGT
>CAXHFZ010000046.1:0-8015 GCA_964016325.1 uncultured Candidatus Poseidoniales archaeon
CGTCTTCTCTAGAAACATCAAGCATCTTACATAGCTCATCACTGGTCTGAGCCATGAAATATCCACAGACATCATCCCTCAAATTTGTGAAGAAATAATCCTCCATGTCGCGGGGGATCTCCTCACCTTTTCTCGGAGATCTTCCGAGCTTGTATGTGGTTCTCTCATCCCTGAGGACATGTGGAGATTGGCTTAGGTTCTCCATTCCTCCGGCAACTACTGTCTCCGCCTCTCCAAGCATTATCATCTGTGCCGCTGAAACCACGGATTGGGCACCGCTTCCACAGAGTCTGTTTATGGTCAACATGGGAACATGATGAGGAATTCCGGACAGTATTCCAGCTCTTCTGGCCCCGAAAATAGCTTGTGACGAGGTTTGAAGGGCGTGTCCCATAATCACATGATCTACTTCGGATGGTTCAGTACCGGTCTTCTCAAGAGCTCCTTTAATTGCTATTGACCCCAATTCCTCTGCACTTATGGAAGCCAGTCTTCCCCCTTGTCCTCCGTCTCCTCTTTTTCCACCTAGCCACTCACAGAAAGGCGTCCTAGCCCCTCCTACAATGACTACATCGTTATCCCTCATGCATGACGCATGGGGATACTGCTCAAGAGTCTGACGATTAGCAGGTCTATGGCTGATCATCCTCAGTCATGGAGCCAAGATAGTCTGGCAACTCTACTCCTGACATCTTTGCAACGTCGTGTATCGGAGGCAAACTCTGTACTAGGCTACTCACAAAGTTACTGGTAGCTGACGAGCCCTCGGAGTTATTTCCACTATCCCAGACAGTAATCTTGTCAATCTTCAGGTTCCTGATAGCCTCGGTCTGAGCGGCTACCATGTTCTCGATTTTCTCGACCATTAGTAGAGTAGCAGCCGCCTTTGGATCTCCTGAAGCGCTGTTAACCAGATTGCTGTAACCTTGGGCCTTTGCATCGAGAACCTTCTGTATACCTTCAGCTTCTGCTTCGTACTTAGCCAGAATTGCATCTGCCTCTCCCTGAGCGACTCTCCTTTGCCTCTCAGCTTCTGCATCTGCCTGTATCTCTATTTGCTGTTTCTGGATAGTGACCTGTACGATCTCACTCGCCTTCAATCTCTCCTCTTCCTCGGAGTAGAAAGCCTTCTGAATCTCTGCTTCGGCTTTGGCCTTGGCTACGTCGGCCCTTTGTTTGGCAGACGCTTCTGCTTCCGCCAAATCTGCATTTGCCCTGGCTATTTCGGCTTGGGCTGAGTTCTCTCCAGAAATTGCCATAGCCTCCTGCTGTTCTACGAAAACACGCTGATCGGCCTCTGCGGCTTTTCTTCCCTTCTCTGCCGCAGCCATGTTCTCTGCTACAGTGATTTCTCTCTCCTTGCTTGCGATGGCGGCGCCTATTGCTCCGTCCCTCTCCGCGTTGGCCACGTCCACTCTAGCATTCTCAACAGCCGTTGCTGCGGCCTTCTTACCAATACTCTCGATATAGTCAGACTCATCGGTAATATCAACAATGTTAACGTTTAGCTGGGTTAGTCCGAACTTCCTAAGCTCCTGATCAACGTTCTGAGTGATGAGCGACAGGAAAGCATCTCGATCTTGATTGATTTGCTCAATTGTTAGGGAGGCTACAGTGAGACGCAACTGACCGAGAATTATCTCCTCGGCTAGTTTCTCTATCTCTGGAATCTTAAACCCTAGAAGCCTCTCGGCTGCATTGGCCATAATGGTGGGTTCCTTGCTAACACCAACCGTAAATGTACTCGGAACGTTAATTCTGATATTCTGGAGGGAGAGAGCCCCTTTTAGATCGATATTAATTGGCATTGGCTTTAGGGATATGTAGGCATAATCCTGAATTAATGGCCAAACTAATGCCGCTCCTCCGTGGACTACACGGGAAGGTTTAGCCCTTCCATCCGCTGCCTTGGCGGTTCTTCCATATATCACCATCACCTGATCTGGAGGACATCTCTTATATCTCTGAGCAAAGAAAATCACTGCGGCCACCAAAACCAATATGATTGCGAAAATCATTATTGTTCCTATAGTTCCACCATCTGCTCCATCTGATTGTCTGAGCGTTGTCATTAACATCCTGTTCACTCCAGACGCTATGAGGCAGGCACAGGTCATGAACTCTTTCCCGAAAATTGAGAAAAAACAGGGCGGGGTGCTAAATCATATTCTCTTTACTAGCAGAACTTCGCCCATTGTATCGACCACTTCAATTAGCCTTCCTGTTCCAATTTCTTGCTTGTCCTCGGCCCTTGCGTTGTATGTACTAAGAGAACCGTTGGTCTCAATCTGAACTTGGCCAACGCCCTCATGAGGTATCACCAGGTATACCTGGCCTTTACAACCGATAGTATCTGCAATATCCACATTTCCGGAAGATTGCATTGCCATAAATAACTCAAATAATTTTGCCGTTCCGTACATTGATGCAGTTCCAGCTATTCCTCCTGCTGCCACAGCGACTGGATCTGTCCCGTCTGACTTCAATACCCAAAGTCCAGCCAGGCCGAAGAACATTAGGAATGCCATCACACCTTGGAAAGTCAGAGCCTTGAATGAGGCGTCTGAGCTCATAACATCTATTTCCATTCCGAATAGGCCTTCGAAAACCCCCTCTGCAACGCCACCTACAAGCATAAGTACGAACCATAGAAGAAATAGAATGCCCCCTAGAAGGGCAGAAATCCCAAAAATCCACTCTAATCCAGTTGCGTCTCCCAGCCCTACGAGGTCAAAGAGGTTGAAATCATTGATACCCACCATAGCCTTTCCTAGGGGATAGGGCATTTGACACATTCGGCGTATTTGGTTTCAAACTAATAATTGGGAACTCCTTCACAACACGCCTCGACCACTCTATGGCACCTGGGGCATTCCATGTGTTGCCTCCTAGGAACTGCATCTCCCTTGAAACCACAGATGCAACTCATCGATTTACAGTGGTCAGAGTCCATGAAAAACGAAAGACGGAACTAGGATTTATTCTTCTCGGTGTTTTTTCCTACTTTTTGTTGTTCCTGATGGCAAGATATCTCTCTGCGGCTAGAATAGGGCCTAGTGATGAGCCAGTCACGATTGACGTGATTACAAGGTTCCAACTGCTACTGATATGTTGATCAAGACTAGTGTAAACAAAAAGTGCGATTAGGATCATTATCACAGGGATGGCGAATCTTCTGAGGAAAATCTGGTAACCCCCCATTTGATCATAGGCAGGGTTATCGATAATACGGTCTATCATATCATCGAGACCGGGGTTCTTGGCTGACATGATTCTCAGCCTATTAGGTACGCTAGTGCGCCTAGGAATGTCATAAGTGCCGGAATTGCGTACCAAAATGCCCTTATTGCCTTAGGAGTCTTATCTGCGACATCAATAATTCTTCCAGTCTCGTCCCTTACGAACTCAGTCTTTTCCATTTTTGAATATACTTCAGTGAACTCTTTCTCATGTCGTGCTAGGAATAAAAGAAAGTATATCCCGAGCATTAGAGAACTCCCTCCCGAAACATTGAGGAGGATACTGAGTAACTCAAGCAAGGCACCTGATGATCCCAGTTGCGATCCTATCAGTAATTGTCCTATTCCTAGCATGAACCAGAGCAACGAGTCAACTCTTGCCATGGTAAAGGGAGGGGGGAGTGATTCATCAAGGTGTTCCCGGCGGTGTCACGCTAAACGGACCTGGTATGGTTATCCCAGATTGCCCAAGTGCCCTTAGCCGTGGCTATTAGAATCCCTGAGGAGTCCTTTAGTTCCCCTTCCATATGAGCCATATTCTTCCCTCTTTTCACGACCCGCCCATTGGCAGTTAGTATCATCCCCTCATGAGCGGGTCTGATGTATGAGATTATGATTTCAGCAGTGGCGCACCACTCATCTGGGGATATCAGTGATAGAAGTGCACCTCCAAGAGCAGTATCTAGGATTGATGCATGTAATCCTCCATGAGCGACCCCTCCAGCATTCAGATGAGTTTTCAGAACATTGACCTTCACTACACACTTTCCCTCTCCAAAAGATACTGGGGTAAGTCCTATCGTCTTTCCAAATCCAGGAAACGTTGGTGGAAATTCTTGCCCTTCTTCCATGAGCTTGCGAGAGAGTTTCTTCTAATTACTCCTAAGGTGAGTTTCATCATTCACCTGTCTGGACGGCCCAGAGTCGGGAGTAAATTCCGTCTTCCTCCAACAGAGATTCATGAGTACCTGTTTCTGAGATTTCTCCCTTGTGCAGTACAGCAATGATATCTGCATTTCGTACCGTTGAAAGTCTATGAGCTATGATCAGTGTTGTCCTACCTTTCGATATCTGGGAAATCGACCTCTTTAATGCGGCCTCTGTCTCGTTATCCACATTACTCGTAGCCTCGTCTAGGACTAATACTGGAGCGTCTTTGAGAACGGCTCTAGCGATTGCAATTCTCTGTCTCTGACCTCCTGAAAGCCTGTGTCCTCCTTCTCCGATATCAGTATGCCAACCATTGGGCAGCAATTCGATGAATTCAGTAGCCTCTGCTACACGAGCCGCCTCTTCTACAGAGTCGAGGGAGGCTTCGGGATTTCCATATCTGATATTTTCAAGAACGGACCCCGGGAATAGCGTGGTGTTCTGACTCACTAAGGAAATAGATCCTCGGAGTGAGTTGAGAGTCAAATCGCATACATGGTGACCATCCAAGGAGACGGTCCCTGATTGAGGGTCATGGAATCTCATCAATAGCCTGATCAATGTGGTCTTCCCCGAGCCAGTTGGACCTACCAAGCCTACAGTTTGACCAGCTGGAACTAGTAGATTGAGGCCTTTGAGGACTTCTTCCCTGTCTGGATATGAGAACTCAACATCTCTAAATTCTAGCTCTCCACTGACATCTTTGAGTATTACATCCCCCTCCACTATTCCAACTTCTGTGTCCAGTAGATCTAATACTCGGGTAGTTGATGCCATGGCTCTCTGGTAGAGGTCGAATGTCTCACCAAGTCTGGTGAGTGGCCATAGAAGTCTTTGGGTAATAAATACGATAACTGAATATGCCCCCAAGCTTATCCTGCCGTCAAGTGCCATCCATCCCCCTACCAGCATATTGGCAGAGAATGCGAACAAGATAGCCATCCTGATTATTGGAACGAAGGATGCAGACAGTCTGATTGCCTCCTTATTTGCCTCCCTGTAAGACTCCGATGCCTCACTGACCCTAGCAGCCTCTCTACCTTCAGCAGTGAAGGATTTGATTGTGGTTATTCCTTGCAGATTGTTATTAAGGAGAGCGTTCAAATCTGCTACTTGTGTCCTGACTTTGGAATACCTAACTCCTATTCTCCTCTGATACATAAATGACCCAGCTACAATAACAGGTATTGGTACAATGGCCCATAATGCGACTTCAGGAGCCACGGAAAACATGATTCCTCCTACGACTATTATTGTGGTGGCTACCTGAAGGAGATCCGTTGCACCCTGATCGAGAAATCTTTCAAGTTGGTTGACATCATCATTCATTATTGCCATTAGTCCACCTGTTGATTGCTGAGAGAACCACTGCATCTCAAGATCTTGAATGTGAGAGTAAGCAGACATACGTAGCTCATGCTGGGCCGTCTGTGCAAGATTTCTCCAAAGAACTGCATAGAAGTACTGGAAAAGTGACTCAAGAACCCATATTATGACTGTTATACCAGTCAGGATGTATAGCTGAAGATGGACATCTTCGTAACCCATATCGGCTAGAAATGAGTTCTCTCTTGCTGAAACTACATCTATTGCCATGCCGATTAAAACGGGAGGTGCCAGATCCCAAACCTTGTTCAATACTGAGCAGAGGGATGCCAGGATAACTACTGACCTATGTTCCTCAAGCTGGGAAAGAAGCCTAGCCAGCGGGTGCCTCACTTCTGACATAACCCCGCCCCTGCAACTAGGAGTATGAAGATGCCGAACTCATACAGATGCGAGGGGGCCGCCCGTCCAAGAGTCAGCCCATAGGTCGAAGGCAGCTATGGAGGGGTCGCCGGTTGAGTTGGTCCTTACTGCATACAGATCCCCCGCTGAAACTAGATTGTCTTCGTCCCTATCGTCCCATTGGAATTCCCACCATGCTCCATCCGATGCGGTGATGTTGGAGTAATCTGAGTCCATCCTCAGAGAGGCCATTGTGATTGCCCCCTCATCGTTACTGGAAAGGCCCCTAATCTCAATCTCTTCTGGAAACGCCTCGGATACCAGATTGTTGGGGACCTCTCCTGCCCACACGCATATTTCGCCGAAATCTGTTGGCTCCCGATATGGATTGAAACCAACAGGGGCTCTAGTCATCCCCTGATTGATCTGCAAATCAACATCATCCCCAATCCTGACCGTCAAAACGAATTGCTCTTCCTCTCCGGAATAGGTCTCAATCGCCATTATCATTGGAGGAGTTCCCCTTAGTTCGATAACTATTGAGTGTGTGGAATTTGAGCTAGTGGCAACTTGCTGTCTAGAGTCCTCATCACCTGTAATTCTCCACTCTAGATCAGAAATTGTAGTTGTATCGAAACCGAATGGAGGGATATTATCCGTTTGACCTTGTGAGGATAGAATGGCGAACTCAGCAAAGGGGTCGATATATTCCGGGTTCGCATCCCTTCCCTCAAACCAGACACTGCCAACTCTGATGTTAGTGATGTGCCCTCCATCAATAACCTCATTGTTGGAAGTGTAAGAGCCAATAGTGACCCTAGTGGAGATGGATCTCAATTCCTTGTTATCGTCTTTGGAGACGCCCCAGTATATTTCTCCAAATTGACCTTGTAATGTTGAAGAAGATGTTGTTTCGATACTGAGTCTATCATAGTAGTTCGCATAATTGATAACATTGAATGAATCCTTGTCAGATAGAATCTCATTAAGCATATCCGATGTCATGGGAAAGCAATCTTCTTCCGGACATTCATTGACTTGACCTGAGATGCAACCTGTTACGCCGGAGAGCAGCATGAGAACTACTACTGTTCCCACGCGAGCCATGATGTTGGGGGGCGGATTACATAGATGAGGGTATGCAAATATGGTCATTAGTAAGAAATGAGGTATGCGAGCCCCCTATATGGGACAATACCTTGGGAGGTACTGTTTAGGAGGGATTCCATGCATACCAACATACTTGTCGTTTACAAGAAGAACTTCGAAGAGGTACATGATATGGCTCTAGCAACCATTAGGCAAGCCTTGGATGAGCTCGTCTCAGAGAACAGAGTACGTGTTGATTACACGGCTAGAGAGACCGTAAGGAGGGCCGACTTCGATGGCCCCGACCTGGTTATCGTTTTAGGAGGGGATGGCACTCTTACTTCAATAGCCCATTCCATAGATGAATCGACTCCGATAATGGGCGTCAACAGCCATCCTAGGATGAATGATTCCGATGGTTCCTATGGCTTCTATATGGGAAGTGACCCCGAGAATTTCAAGGATGATATCCATGCTGTAATGGAAGGCAGGGGAATCATCAATGTACTCCCACGTTTACAGGCAGAGATTGTAACTACCAGTGGCAACACGATTGTCACTGATCCGGCTCTGAACGACTTGCTAGTAGCGAACACTCACCAATACCAGCCCTCGAAGTACAGGCTACAGAGGCTGTCTGAGGGAATCGACGTCGTCCAGCACTCTTCTGGGTGTCTTTTCTCGACGTTCCTGGGACAGGGAGCTTGGTTCAGGCATGTGGCGAACATTGAGGGAGCGGTCTTTCCGTTGAAGGAGATGGATAGCAAGTACCTGTTCGTGGCTAGAGATCTACCAAGAGATGATCGCGTCGATAACGGCTCTTACTGGGCTTGGACGGGAGAACCGACAGTCATGACTAGTGACATGCACAGGGGCTATGTTGTGGCGGATGGCTGGGACGAGTTTCACTTCACGAGAGGAGCTACAGTGACAGTAGACCTAAATGGCCCCACACTACAGCTCCTAACCTTCCGTAGCACCATACCTGTCTCTTATACACATCTCCGAGCCCACGAGACTCAGTAGGAT
>CAXHFZ010000047.1:0-7873 GCA_964016325.1 uncultured Candidatus Poseidoniales archaeon
CAGATGTGTATAAGAGACAGGATAGAGCAGCATACCCACCTCCCTCGTAAACGTAAATATGGCTGTATCTCTCTGTTATGACCTCGTCTCCTGGCTCGGTCTGTGCCCTAATAGCAATCGCATTCGACATAGTTCCCGATGGGACAAAGAGTGCCTCTTCCTTCCCGAAAATATCTGCTACCATCTCCTGAAGCTCAATAACAGTAGGATCGTCGCCCAATACGTCATCACCCACAGATGCCTTAGCCATAGCCTCTCTCATCTCTGGAGTAGGCTGGGTGACGGTGTCGCTTCTTAGGTCCACCAGCTCGCTAGGATAGTGTCGCATAGGGGTCCCAGAAGGTGGTTGCATATCAAATGAGTATGAAACTGGTATTCTTAACAAACAGTGCTACGCACTGGAAAAAAATAACTTATAAACTAATGAAAACTAGATATTTTTTTAGTTATCAGGTGTTTTATACTACACCGGCTTTTATCAAAACCTTAAAAATTTACCGTTTTACGCATTTATATTAGGTCTCTATTATAACATATGAGCCATGTGGTCGACCACTCACTGAGGTGAGGAGGAAATAAAATGGATATGGATATGAACGCAATGAAAGCAGAGATCGGCGGTGCCTTCGCAGTAGCATGGCTCGTGATCGGAATTGGAATGGAGTGGGACCTGACTGCAGCCGTCTTGATGGCAGCGGTCTGGATGGCATTCTCCGGGGCTCATGTGCTACCCGTGATAACGTGGATGCACATAATGACAGGTGACCTTGGCGATACGGAAGGTAACTGGATGCCTAATGGCATGCGATTACTAGCACAGGTCGTGGGAGCCGGTTTGGCCATAGCACTGTTGTCAGAAATGGGCGCTCTAGACTCTCCTTGGGAGACTATACAACCTGGATTCGAAGCTCCTGATGCTTGGGGTGCAATTACAATGATTGCCGCTGGCGCAATATTCTGGACCGTTCACACCAGAGCTGAATCGGCTTGGGTAAGTGGATTTGCCGTGATGGCTCTTGCAGGAATGATGGGGATGTCCTATGATTGGACAATGGCAGTGGGAGTTGATGCTGCTGGAGATGCAGTAATGGCTTCAGGATCCTCGACCACAAGTGGAGCTGGTGAGATGGCATCATCTCTATTTAGTTCGGGTCATGAAATTGCTCAGATTGCTCAGGCTTGGATATTTGATGGCCTTATGTGTGGCATTGGAGCACTAGTTGCTGTCAAGGTCGATGAAGCAGTCAATTAGATCTGTAAACCGTTACAGAACGTTCGTAAGGCGGACTGGGGGATTTCCTCCCAGTCTGCCGATTTTAACTATTCAATTATTATCACTTGACGAGGGGGAGGCTGCTCGTTATTGAGTCGATATCGCTTCTAATTCCGGGGCCTAGCCCTACTACAGTTATTGTTCCGGGTGGAATCTCTGTGTGCCCTGCATCCTTTATCATGGAACAAATTATTCCGCTTTCCGCTGCTTCTCCGTAAATTCTCCTCAGTCCTTCTAGATGAGGAGCAGAGACGACAATCTTCCTAGCGCCTTCTCTGAGATACCTGTCGAGCATTCTGCTATCCTTGGAGCTTGCTTTGAGTACACATTCAGAGACAGCATGTCCGCACTGAGCCGCCATCTTTCCCTTGGTTAGTTTTAGATCGGCCCTGGTGACTAGGACCATGGTTAGCTCAGGAGCTACTCTTGACAGGGCTTACCACCACCTCTCTACTAGTAGAGTGCCTTGACAGGATATCGGATATCGGCTCGGCCAACCACGCCGCGAAGGCGACATTGCCGACGCCGTGGACCAAATCGAATGGCAGGCCCGCCAATATGTACACTGGAAGAGTCTCGAGAGGAAGGGTGTGCAATACGCTTAATGAGACGACCCAGTCGAAAGCGAAGGCTGCGACGAATGAGACACCGGCCACCCTAGGAATGGAAATCTTGTCATCGGCCCTTAGGCTCTGCGAAAGCAAGGCACCCGTGACTCCAACTAGTGACCACCCCAGTGCCTGATAAAATGTCCAGAGGCCATGACCCATTACCAGATTAGATGAGATTGCAATTATCGTCGCCACGCCAATAGATCTTGTAGCCCCGTAATGAATTCCCACTAGGAGCACAACCACGGTAACCGGTTGCACGTTGGGGAGCGGTTCGAGGAGTATCCTTCCAGTGATCGCGAATATTGTGATCAGTGCTAGGATTATCAGGTCATTTCCGGAATCTAGGGATTTCTCGGCTTTCCACATTGACCATGCCACTACTGCCAGTAAGGAGAGGTTGAGAACCAGTGACTCGAAGGGAGAGAGGTCTATTGCATGTGCGTCCAGCATTGAATCACTCTCCCGGTGATGAGAGGGCCTGTCTATTCATAATTCCGCTCATCTGGTACCTACCATGTCTCTATATTCCAACCTATTACATCGCCCTCTTCCAGCACCAAACTGCCGATTCCTACCATGGAGTACCCACCATTGTGAGTCAGGCTCCAGTATGCTCCGTTGAAGTCGCCTTGGATCTCTTGATCGTTGAGGCCTCCAATTGTATGAACGAATTCCCCCCAGTTGGGGTTCACGGAGTACCCAACGGCCAAGTGCCCTCCGGCGACCCTTGTTGCGTCCATCATGAAATTCATCCCATCTGTGTATCCCTCAAATCCTCCAACGCAAGCGCCAGTTAGATTGAGGTCATTATTGACTCCGATTATGGAACCATCAGCATCAATCATCGAAACCCCCGAAGAATATACAGAATGGGGATAATCATCTGGGAAGTAAATGCATATGGCTTGGTTTTCATCCCATTCAGTCGGCAGTCCAACGTGAGATGACTCGCTGTCACTTACGAATCTAGCAACCTCTTCGTTAACTGAGTCTCTGATGAAAGGTAGTAGGAGTATAACGGTCACGAGTAAGGCGAGGGAACCTAATCTGAGTTTATCTGACATGGAGTTATTGCCATGGTAATTGGGTCCTTAAACATTTTAGTTATTTCATCCTAGTCCTTGGGATTGTTCTTACTTATCTTCTCTCTGAGGACCTGACTCACTATCTTCCCATCGGCAGAGCCTCCGAGCCTCTGCATCACCAACCCCATTAGAGGCCCCACAGCTGACATCCCTCGCTCGGAGATGAAATCGGCTTTCTCTATCATAATTGCATCCACTGCATCCTCGACCTCACTGTTATCAGCAGGGATGAAACCACGAGAGGTAGCCTCAGATAGCATCCAATGAATCAAATCAGGGGTTTTTCTCCGTGGCGATTCTTCCACAAGGGGAATAATGCCCTCCCTGGTTATCTGGCCTGTCTCCCTTAGGTGGACCGCCACAGAAAGTGCGGGGACGTTTGAAGTTCCGAATTCCAGAAGGGCGCTTGCCCACGCCTTGGCTGGAAGGCCGAGATCTCCCTCTATTCCCTCGATTAGAATGTCGTCCAATTCTCCGTTGAGAATGGATTCTGCTTGGTTATGAGATATGTCCAGTTCAGACAACCTCTGTAATCGCTGGTCTGAGCTGAGCGGTAGGTTCGAGCATATTGCTTCCCATCTTTCGATAGAGATGTCTTGTATGGGTATATCTGTCTCTGGATACATCCTTGCTCCGCCTGGAAGGGGCCTCAGTGCAGTGGTGGTTCCATCGTCTGGCTGACCCTTTCTGACAACAACGTTTCTAACTTCTTGAGGGATTCTGTGATACGCCATTCTACATCTCTCTACAACAGATTCCAGAGCTAGCTTTGCTTGCCAGTGTGGGGCGATGCAGAATGCGAAGGCATCACTCTCTGAAAGCTCCAATGCGGTTCTTATTGTGATTACATCTTCCTCTGATATTCCATACGATGGCAGTTCATCTGAATGGAAGATTCCAGCTACTCCGGCTAATTTTGCCGCGCTGGCGAGCTCCCTACCCAGACGAGGTAGCTGAGCTCCTTCCTGATCTGGAGACTTTGAACCCAATTTTCCATTGAATCCTGGAAGCCTAACAGCGAGAGGGGTTGCTCCTTCAGAAAGAGCATTATTCACCATCGAGGATTCACATGACACTAGTGATTCGGAAATATCATGGAACTCCATTGGAACTCTGGATTTTGCAGCTATTGCCACCCTGTTTTCTATCGTTATCTCAGTATCCCTTCGATTGGGTGGAAGGCGGGGTAATTTTGCTTCGTCCCTCAACTGATTTGCCAGCCTGTACATGTGGAGCTGTCTGGCCATCTCGATTCTTATTATTCTTGGAATCCACTCTAAATCCTGACATCCCTTGATTTCAACCCTGTCGCCACAAGCGATACTGACATTGAGGTCTTGCCTTATAGAGCCCAAACCTCTTCTTACTCTTCTTGTATCCCTCAGTAGGGAGCCCAGTGCAATGGCGGATTCCTTTGCATGCTCGGGAGTGGCTATATCGGGGTCGGTGGCTATCTCCACTAGTGGAAGCCCTAGCCTATCGAGAGTATATGTTACTACTTCACCTTCTGGGGTTGATTTGGTCTCGAGCTTCCTCGCAGAGTCCTCTTCTAGGCATATCACTGAAACCCCCACCTCTCCAGTGTCTGTAACCAATTGACCATTCGTAGAGACTAGTGTGGTCCTCTGGAATCCACTGGTGTTGGAACCATCGACTACGGTTTTCCTCATTGGCTGGAGGGTGGGTACGGGCTTTGCATTTAGCATGGCAGACATTGTCAGGACTAAGTCTACGGCCTCTTGATCATGAGGGAGAGGTGGTGCCTCATCCAGCTCTATTAGTCCTGCATTTGGAGGTTGGACATACACGAAGGTTCTGTTTCTGCGTTGTTCAAACCTTGCCGCGATGTCTATCTTCCCTCCCTCTCCTTGGGATGCCCTGAGTCTCCTCTCAGAGTGATTCCAGTCTTCCGGGATTTCTTCGATCCCGAACTCATACAGCTCACTAGGCATTCTAGAGTGTAGTTTTCCAGTAGCTAGTTGTTGGTGTATCTCTAGACCACACATGAAACCTAGGGAGTCTGGATCCAAGGAGGATGGATTTGAGACGTCCCCCAGTGGCTCCATGGTCCAACGAGTGGGCTTTTGCTCATAGGCTCAACGGACGAATGAGTATGTTCCTCCTCGAGGAGAGAAAATTTCCCCACTGATACTCATTGAGGAAATTACTCCATCAACCTGTCCTTCGTTAATCCCCAGATCAGTAGCCCTGTTGTAAATCTCGTCAATATCTGCAGTTCCGCCTCTCTCCATACAAATACCTCTAATGATTTTCCTGATGTTCCTGTCGATATTCCTCTTCGATGCCGAAACTCCAGAGTGTATCTCTGACTCATCCTCGATGTTTGAGTCCTCTCTCCAATGCTTGTAGACGGCAAGGGCCATCTTAGCATCATTTTCATCTGCCGTGTGTTTCAGATGCATTCTGGCATGTGCCTCAGTAAGTCGAATTAGGGCTTCTATAGCCCTAGCAGTAATCGGAATCGGCCTATCCTTGTCCCCATCGCCCTCATACTCTCCTGGAGACCTGTCTAGCGCGGCGGTCTCATTCCTGACTTGAACATAATAATCCGAAATCATCAATTTTGCCTTATCATTTAATTGCGGGAAGAACGTTCTCTTGGCATATGCCACGTATTTTCTAAGAAAATCCATCGTTAGGTGTTTGTCTCCATCGACTCCGATACCAAATACATCTCCTTCTTCTGTGACAGAGGTCTCAAAGGGTAGATCCTGTAGGCTCATTTCACTCGGTGATGAGCTTCTTATGTCGAGTATGTGCGTTGCTATTTTAGTGTCAGTGGACTTTTCAGTATCATCTCTGATTAGCCATAGTAAGTCAAATCTAGATGCTAGTGGATAAGGCAAGTCAGTCTCTTTGAATGAGGTCATTATTGAGGTCCTTTCATTCCTATTTGAGAATCTCCCGTCTTTCGGATTTGCCGCTGCGAGGACCGCACATCTAGAGGGGAGGGTTGCTGTTATTCCTCCCTTTGCGACGAAAATCTTCTGTTGTTCCATCGCCGGATGCATGGCGCTCCGATCGTCTGGAGAGATTTTGTCAAACTCATCAATAGCTGCTAATCCCCTGTCTGAGAGAGGAAGGACTCCCGCCTCCAAGGCAAACCTACCATCTCCGAAGGAGTCCCTGATTGCTGCCGCAGTTAAGCCAGCGCCTGAAGTCCCTCCTCCTGAAGCAAACTTTCCCCTGGGAGAGATATTGGACATATATCCGAGAAGCTGAGACTTAGCAACACCAGGGTCTCCCATCAGTAGAATATGGATGTCGCCCCTCAGATAGGTATCATCAGCGGTTTTCCTTCTTACTCCTCCAAACAGCTGGAGCGCGAGGGATCTTTTGATTAGCTTGAGCTTGTCGTTCGCGAATATTGAGGGAGCTATAGATTTCTGCATAAGCGTCAATAATTCACCCGATGCAGCAATCTCTTCGATTTGCTCTTTTTCCTCGTCATTTATCTTAATCTCAGTGAAAGGAACACTCTCATGTCTGGAGCTAATCATTTGGTATACGATATCAAACATTGGAGTTTTCTTGTTTCTCTTTATTTCGGACCTGACAACAGGAATCACATTTGCAGTGATTCTTTGGCCAGGAAGGTGCTTGTTGACTAAGTCGCCTTCCAGTAGCACGTTGGCCCGAGAAGGTTGTGCCCCACTAGGTACATTCTCAGGTAGCTCCTGAATTTCCAGCCATTGGTTGTTTATCATCCGTGAGCTATTCAATACTAGGTTGAATCTGGTCGAGTCATTTCCTCTGATTGAACGTCCACATCCAGTGGCCTCTGGGCATCTCAACGGCTCAATCAGTTCACTTTCGTTGGTCTGATCTATCTGTTGGGAGTTACCACAGGATTCGCACTCGAAGACAGCAACATGTATCCTAGGCTTCAATTGAGACATTTTTGTTACTATGACGTCTAAGCTCCTCAGTTTGTCTATATCTCTAGACCCTATATCTCTGAGTGGGCTTAGGGTATCTCTTGGAAGATCAGAAAGTATGACCCTTGCATCAAGATCCTCTCCTCTATCTCTACAAATTTCGCTCAATGCCTTGTGACCACTGGATATTATACTACGGGGGTTGCTCAGGATATCCTCTGCAAAATCTGGATCGAATCCGGTCAACTCATGGAATGACACGGGGACCGTATGACTAGTAGTTTGCTTTGACAGAAGGAGTGTGATATCATGCTCCTTGGCCTCAGAGAGAAAGGTCTTCCATCTAGCGGCTGAATCATGAGTAGCCATCGTCATCTTCTTACCGCCGGGCGCATGAGACGGGAAGTCACGGTCTATAACCAAAATGTATGGTGATATTGACCCCCTTTGTTCCAGTGGAGATTTTTTTCTCTTTCGAAGTCATTTTGAGGCATTTAGCTCTTCCACTGGAATGACGATGGTTTTTTGCCGATAGTGGAAAATTCCTTAGAGAAGTTGAAATCAATGTTTGTGATAGGAGGGGCATGGAGCATACGCGTTCGGGTAGTGATGTCCTAGTGCGGCTAGACCCGGGAGAGGAGATTCATGCCTCACTGAAGACATTGGCGAATGATCTTGGATTTGATGCAGCGGTGATAACCAGTGGGATCGGGAGAACCCGCAACAACCAATATGGCTACATGGATGGGGAGGGTGTTTACCAAAGGAGGCCCTTGGACTCACCATCAGAGTTAGTGAGCTTGTCGGGTAATATCGCACGTACGGAACATGGGGATCCTTTTACCCATATCCACTGTTGTTGGTCTGATGACGACAATAACGTTCATGCTGGCCATATGTTTCAATCGACAGTGCATGTTGTTGCAGAAATACATCTCAGATTGATGGACGATGCGATTATGACTCGCCGCCCTCTTGATGGTCTTGAGCTACTTGGGTTGG
>CAXHFZ010000048.1:0-7837 GCA_964016325.1 uncultured Candidatus Poseidoniales archaeon
AAATAATATCGAGATGCAGGCAATAGCGGCCTTAGAGAATGTTGGCGATGTCCTATTATTTTTGATAGACCCAACGTCAGAAGCGACAACTAGTATGGAAGAACAAATGAATCTTCTCGAAGAAGTAAGTGGCTTGATGTCAGGGAGAGCGATTCTAGTTGTCCATAGTAAATCAGACTTGCACAAATCTACAGAAATAGAAAATAAAATTGCCATCAGCTCTGTTACCGGAGAAGGAATTGAACATCTGAGGGAAAGGCTTGTTGAAATGATAGCCGCCGATGAAATATCTGACCCTCTTAACCTTCCGGATAACTGGCCTAGAAACGATTTGACCTAGTTTATGTGCCAGATATGACCGCACGTTGTGCAATACATATCGAAGCCACCAATGGAGATAGGTAGGCCCCCAATATCCATTTTCGAACCACACCCTGGACACCTGTCAGCCATAACTCCCCGAATAGGAATAGGTTATTCAAGCAATCTATACTAAAATCACGCTTCCCTAAAGCGCTTCCACATTTCTCTAAGGGGAAAGGCCATCTCACTAGCACCCAGAAGTAGGGCTAATCCAATCGTAAAAAGTAGTATTTCTATAAAACCAGCTAGATGTATTTCAGGCTCAATAGTGACCAATTGTTCATCAAGAGTGGAGCCATCCTTTCCGGCGGTTACAAAACGATATTTGCCAGGTTCTAGTACAAACTCGAGACTTCCGTCCAGTGAATCAGGACCTCCTGCAATGAAAACAAAATCATCAGAAGTACAAGATGTTAGGCCATTAGAATCAGGAGGACACTCTTCCTTGTACTTCGCATCAACGACTCCGATCCAGCTTCTATCTGGCTCGTCCCATTCCAACTTCATGCTTATTTCTAGAAGCATGAATGCGGGAGGGACTTCCAAGTCTTCACCAGTCATTCCAACAGGACAACCAACCGAATCATCAGTGCAAGGAACAATAGGGACGTCTGTACGTGAATTTTCTACGTTTATCCCAACTAGGCTACCCAGAACCAACAATATGCAGAGGCCACCCACAAGACCAGGAAGTATCGATAATATCCTAACCATATTCATATGAATCCCCACTATGCCCCTCCGGACATCAACTGTAAGAAAATCAATAGGATAGCAATCCCTGGAAATAGATATAGCATTATTGTCAACCGTCTTCTAGAAGATTCTCTCTTCTTATTGTTCTCAACACAATCCTCATTGTCACAAACCGCAGGCTCTACCTCCAGAGAAATGGGTTTCCAACACACAACGCAGTGCCTATGAGGTCTGATATCTATGGACTTATTAGTGATTTTGCGTCTTTCAGATTGCCTTCTTTTATTGGCCGCTTCTCTTGCTTCCTTTGCTGTCCTCATACCAGCGTTGGCAATTCTATCGGCCCTACTCAACTTTTATCCGCCCCTCACTTCTGTTCCTTGAAAATCTCCGCCGACAATTGCCTGTCTGATGAGATCTAAATTTCTTCCATCGAGGATATTCAAGGTTAGACCAGACTCAGAGGCATCAATAGCTCCAATCGGGTCAACTATTTGCGAGCTTCCAGCCCTAGTGTGTTCAGACGAGCCTATTATCTCCAATAATTGACTATGGGTCAAGGAATCAAATGGAATTGCATTTGGATTCGATTTTGGGTCACTGTCGAAAACTTTCGGTACATTGGTCGCTATTATGCACTTATCAGCACCGGAGGATATAGCAAAACGTATTGCGACTGCATCTGTGGTATGCCCGGGGTTGGTCCCTCCCATAACGACTACCTGCCGAGTTTCAAGGAGAAGAACAGCTTCATCAACACTCTTCGGAATCGTACCAGAAACTGGAATTCCAGAATCTGATAATGACTCTCTGACAATAGTGGCATTTAGTCTAGTCGCCGCAATGCCTATCTTATCGAGGTGCGACTCATCTGTAATCATCGGTCTGGCGAGCTCAATACCCTCCCTGGCAGGCGCTCCACCCCCGACAACAATACCAATTCTGTCGTTCATAGAGACCCTGTCCCTAATTACCGATATTAGTCCCTCCAGCCAGCCATGTCTTTCCTCGATCTCAGGGCGGAGCAGGCTCCCTCCGAGTGCGACAATCACGGTCGTCATCGACTACCGAGTTGGGACGCCCCTTTCAATTCCTTTGCCCTAGCTGAGTCTAAGGGTTGAAATGCTTCCCCTCCGGCCTTTAACTGGGGGTAGTGCCATATCCGACGAGATTGAAGTCCAGCAAAGGAGACTACGCCTCAAGAAGGCAGTGGAGGACCTATCTACGATGAAAGGAATGGGTACTGAGTTAGTTTCGGTGGTTGTCCCTCCTGATCGTATGATAAGCGATGTTAGACATCAACTCTCCAATGAAGCTGGTCAAGCAGCAAATATCAAGTCCAAGTTGACTAGGAAGCACGTTTCCGATGCTATCGAATCAGCAATAGCCACATTAAATCGGTACAAGACCCCCGGAGAAAGAGGAATGGCCTTATTCGTAGGACATGTCATCGTTGGAAATAATAAAACTAGACTAATGTCCATAGTCATCGATGATCCTCCTGAGGCTTTTACTTCCTACAGGTACAGATGTGGATCTACATTTGAGATTAGTCAGCTTGAAGAGATGTTAATTGATAGGACTGCATACGGCCTTTTCGTTATAGACAGGTCAGAAGCAGCATACGGGCTAGCTAGTGGAAAGAGATTACACTGCCAAGAGCATGTTACCTCATTAGTTCCTTCAAAGCATGGCAGAGGAGGACAGTCCGCACAGAGATTCGAGAGATTAATCGAGGAGGCAGCAGACAAATTCTTCAAGAAATCAGCAGAAAGGGCATCATCATATTGGCTACCAATGATAGAAAATTTACAGGGCATAATTATTGGAGGTCCGGGAGCAACTAAAGATTACGTCGTAAAAAATGATTATTTTCACCATGAGATTAAGAAATTAATTAGGGAACCATTCTTTGATGTAGGTTACTCCAATGAAAGTGGCCTAAGAGAATTGGTTCAAAGAGCAGGTGGCCTTATGGACCAAATAGAATTAGATACTGAAAGAAAACTTGTTGATAGGTTTTTGAGAGAAGTAATGCAAGCCCACCCAAAGGCCACATATGGCGAGATGATGATTAGAAGTGCTCTCGACCAAGGTGCAGTTGAGAGGTTATTACTTTCAGAAAATGTTAGGAAGAGGAGAGTAACGTGGGTTTGTAGGCAATGTAAGTCTGAATGGGAAGGTACCCAAAGCAGAAGATCGGAAATCCCAGTATGTGCAAATTGCTCCTCTGAAGATGTCGTGGAAGATGCAGACAGATCTATGGATTTGATTGATGAATTGACTCAATTGGCAGGCCATACCTCGGCTTCTGTGACCTTGATTTCTATGGATACGGAAGAGGGTGCCACCTTATTCGATGCATTTGGCGGTATAGCGGCACTGTTAAGGTACCCAATTTCTTGAGGTGTAATATGAGGGATCTAATAGAAGCCTGCGCTCCTTTGATATACGATTCTGTCACTGAATTAGGTATCTCTGAAGGGGATATCTCTAATCTAATTGGGCCTTCAACTGTTGGGCCTGTGGCTGATGTTGCAATCCCTTGCCATTCATTATCCAAAATACTGAAGAAATCTCCTGTGGACATTTCACAACAGATTTCTGATGCGATCGCTCCTCATTTAGAGGGACTGGCCATAACAACCTCCATGAATGGGTTTGTTAATCTCAAGGCCCATCCTGAATGGTTAGCTAACAAAACCATGGAACTCTTATCTGACAAAATGATAGGGGTAAAAAAAGATGAATCTAGGAAAATTGTTGTTGATTATTCAGCACCTAATGTGGCTAAAGAGATGCATGTCGGCCATCTTAGATCAACCGTAATAGGCGATGCAATAGTTCGGATGTTGATTTTCAAGGGCCACGAAGTGATTAGGGAGAATCATATCGGAGATTGGGGTACTCCATTTGGTATGCTAATTGAGCATTTGATAGATTTGGGAGAGGACAGTTTCACATCAAGAAAGGGAATCTCGGATTTTGATCAGTTTTACAAAGAGGCCAGAGTAAAGTTTGATCAGAATGATATGTTCGCTGAAAGGGCCAGATCTAGAGTTGTTCTGTTACAAGGCGAGGATTCTGATACACTCAGACTTTGGAAAGTCTTGGTAGATGTATCAACTGGCTACTTCAATGAAGTCTATGAGATGCTAGAAGTACTTCTGGATGATGGGGACATTATGGGAGAATCTGCCTACAGGCATCTACTACCAGCCGTTGTTGAGAGATTACGTGAATCCGGAATGTTAGAAGAAAGCGAGGGAGCAAGCGTAGTTTATTTGGGGGGTAAGTGGGTTAATAGGGAGGGGGAACCTTTCCCAGTCATCATTAGGAAAGGTGATGGTGGATTCAACTACTCTACCTCTGATTTAGCTTGTATTATTGACAGGGTTGAAAGGATTTCATGTGACGAACTAATTTATGTCGTCGGAACTCCACAGAAACAACATTTTGAGATGGTTTTCGAAGTTGCATCAAGGGCTGGATTCATGGATGAGAGACATACGGCCAAACACATAAACTTTGGATCAGTTCTCGGTTCAAATGGACAGATGCTGAAAAGTAGGGCTGGACAATCAGTAAAACTCGTCGATCTCTTGAAAGAATCAATAAAGAGGGCGGATAATGCCATCTCTGAGAAGAATCCCGGACTTATAGGAAAAGATAAGGATAGGATCTCAAAGATGATAGGCATAGGTGCCGTAAAGTATGCCGATCTTTCCACCGACAGGACAAAAGATTACGTCTTTGACTGGGATAAGATGCTCTCCTTTGAGGGAAATACTGCTCCTTATCTCCAGTATTCCCACGCAAGGATATCACGTATTTTTTCTCTTTCCCAAGTCAGTCGGAAGTCTCTAGTAAATTCCTCCATAGGGCTTTTTTCCGAGGAAGAAGAGACGCTAGCTAAATGTATCGTTAATTTTGCGGAATCATTTGATAAATCGATCACCACCATGCATCCCCATAAACTCTGCACTCATATCCATGCAACCTCTTCCGCATTTGCAACATTTTACGAGGCCTGTCCAATACTTAAGGCTGAAAATGAGGAGATTATGACAAGTAGGCTGGCACTATGTGACTTGACAGCGAGAGTCATCTCAACTGGATTGGAACTCTTGGGCATTCAATCGCCTGAAATGATGTAGATATCATCTATTGGCCTTCCCGGGAAGTAAAATGACACAGCTCACAAACCAGAAGCAAAGTTGACCACTGAATCATAATCAGGCTCTACTCCCGGATTCTCTGCGTCCCAGCGATATCTTACAATTCCCTCTCCATCTATCACAATGACAACCCTGTTGGCACTAACATAGCCCTCAATTCCGCCAAGGCCAATAAATGAGGCATCGTAGCTTTTGACGACATTTCTATCTATATCAGACAGTAATG
The DNA here is from genome assembly GCA_964016325.1 of uncultured Candidatus Poseidoniales archaeon. Classification (GTDB taxonomy): domain Archaea; phylum Thermoplasmatota; class Poseidoniia; order Poseidoniales; family Thalassarchaeaceae; genus MGIIb-O5. Next base: position 5,464 of record CAXHFZ010000048.1, read on the forward strand.
GAAATCCAAGATTATATTTCTGTGAAAATGCACTGTTGGCCCAGGGAGAGTCGACACTAATTCCCAGAACAACAGTACCGGCATCGTTCAACTTCACGATATTATCCTGAAAGGCACACATTTCCTTGTCACAAACTCCTGTAAAAGCACCAGGGTAGAATGCTAAAATTACTTTCTCGCCCTTGTAATCAGACAGGCTGACATCACTCTTGTCAGTTGTTTTCAATGTGAAGGCAGGGGCGGTTTCTCCTATTTTGACCATAACTATGCCGACAATCGATAGCGTATATCCGTTTCGTTTTATTTGGATTGAGATGGTAATAGTTACATGCAATAAATATGGGGAAATATCCAGAAATCATTTGTTAATTTATATCTCCTCAACACTGGCTACACTCTTTCCCCGTATGAAAGATATCTGATGAATGACCCCAATATTATTCCAGAGACTGCCAAGCTTTCCTCATTGAATCGATCCATGGTGTCCAGATAGGTGTGATACTCACTGGAGCCAGATCCATAGCACACTAGGGCCTTACCATATTCCATCCCATCGTCTGGTTGGTTGTCAATCTCATAGACGAAGGGCGCGTGATCCGAGTTGTATGGCATAGCGGTAGACTGGATATCATTCACATTTACCCTGTACTTAGATGACAAATCTGCATGGATATCAGAAAACGTTGCTACGATTCCCCTTACTATCTTTGTGTCCTTGGGACTGTTTCCGTAGATAGTCAGACCGTTGTTCCTTTCCAAGTCTACATGATTCATATCTAGGTTGATATTCAGACGCAAGTTTTCTGAGAGCATGCTACGATACTTGTCGACCCATTCCTTGGACCCCCAAAGGCCTTCCTCCTCTCCTCCCCATGTACAGAAATAAATCGTATATTCAGGCTTTCCCAGACTAGATTCAAGAATCGAAAACTGTCTGGCAATTTCCTGCAACGTCGCCACCCCTGAACTGTCATCAACAGCTCCCTGTCCATTGTATACGGTATCATGATGAGCTCCCAGAACTATAATTGAATCAGTCTTGCCTTCGATAATTCCGCATGGGACATGTATGGTTGAAACAGCCTGATTATCCACATCTATCCTCATCTGGATTCGCCCGTCCCCATTGATGACGCTATCGGATATTGTGGTACCAACACTCTTGGAGACCATTATGAATCCAAATGAGTCTGGAATGAAATCAAATCTCGTCAGATCTATGCCCTTGAAATAAGGGACACAGTCGCCCGTTACCAGCTCATCACAATTAGTCAGAGAATTGACTGTAATAATCGAATTAACGTCATTAGCCAGGGCCCGCTCCAACAAACCAGTATTCCCATCAGTCCCCGCCTCTATCCATACCATTGCAATTTTACTAGCGGCCGAGGTCCAATCAGAGTCTTCGCTACCATTTCCAAGATCAACAATATCAGCGTTTTCAGTATGAAAAATATCTACAGATCCGCTGTATCCCTGAATTACGTAGTCTTCCCTGTGGGTGAATTGTGTTATCTGTCTGTTTACATCAGCGGTTGAGCAGGGGGTCGGTCCACCGAAAATATTCCCGATATCTCCTGGCACGCATATGGATAAATCGGGCTCATCTCCAATTTCGAACATATTGACATCAAACTCATCCATTGTAGATGGTATCCCCATTGATGTGAAATTACTCTTAATCGCATTAGCCGTATTTTCCTCTTCTACGGTTCCAGACATTCTCCCTTCCCATTCAGGATGTCCCAAATCAACCAGCGCCTGAGCGAAATCCCTAGTCTTGTCAGTATCAAAATCAATGAGTACATATTCTGGATCCCCTTGGATAAAATCTAGTATTTCATCACCATATACAACTGCTCCTCCAGACCCGCCAATGACCAATATCGAAATCACCACTAGTGTGGAAAATGGTAAATTTCTAATCCTGTCTAATAATCTACTGAATCCCTTATCATCAGATGGAGAATCAGCAATTTCAGCTTGAAAAACAGAATTTTCTTCCACTCTCCTAACTAGCTCCTCCTTCTTCCCAGAAACAGGCATCCCTCTTTCCCTGAGGTAGTCTTTGAGTTCAGATACTGATAGATCAGACCATTCAGAGGTTTCGTTCACACTATTCTTAGTTCATGCTGACTATTGAACCCATTCTGGAGATTATCTGAAAATTACTCGATTACTCAAGTGTTACTTCATCACCGGTCCATCTCTTGCCGAGAGTGTGTGACACCCCCATCTGATCCAAAATTCTAGCAACAACGAAGTCGATTAAGTCATCAATGGACTCTGGTGAATTGTAGAATCCTGGGTTCGCAGGTAATATAACAACCTGTCTCTTATACACATCTCCGAGCCCACGAGACTCAGTAGGATC
>CAXHFZ010000049.1:0-7748 GCA_964016325.1 uncultured Candidatus Poseidoniales archaeon
AATTGCGGGAAGCATCAGGTTTGGAAAATAAGGAGTTCCTCGACAACGAAACTAGACAGGAAATGTGAGGAATGTGACACAAGGGTCAGAGTTACTCTAGATAGGTCTTCCACGGGTCAGGGAAGGAAGGAATCTGTCGAGATATGGGAAAGATCGGCTAAATTGTCAGATGATGAGCTGAACAGAGAGGTTGAGGTAAGAGATTCTCAGGAGGAGTTGCATACAACAAATGAAAATATCGTGAGGGAGGATATTCATATCCAGTCTGGTTTATCTCAGATTTATACCGATAACTGGAGACCTCTGAAAAGCCTTAATTTCCCTAGTAAAGTAAATTCCAAGCTAATTCGTTCGGAGCTCCTTAGATTCGTTTCAGAGAGGAACGAAGGATATCTGGACATTGTTGCCGGGTGTTGGGACTCAATGTCACCCCCCTCATTATTTGATGGGCATGAATTCCATGAATTCTGTATTGAGTTCGAGGAAAAGATGCTTGAAAATCTGTCCCAAAGGATTCTAGAGCCACATTTGATTGATGTTAGGGATATGGAAGTATTACCTAGAAGAAAAGGAGTCGCCCATATCTCTAGAAGGTCCACCAGACTTGTTATTGATCTCCGGATTTGCCTACGCAGAATCGCACATTACCACTCCATAACAATCGAACAGCGTTTAGATTGGCAGAGATGGATGCTGAGAACGAGAGTGGTTGATGAACATCTGAAAGATCTGTTTACCAATGGACTGGAAACTCAAGATGGAGGGAAGTTTACCGGCAAGGGATTCAGGTCAACGTGGCAGGAGGGAATAGTTGCGTGTGCGTCTGCGATGACAAGAGCGGTTGACCTACCGAGTTCGGATGTTAATTACGCTGATGTCATAGCCCCAATGATCAGAGATACCGGTCTAGCCATGGCGATGGGGCAGACTCCTACAGAGGTCTTTGCGGCACAGATGGGAAAGGCGGAATCTTACATGGACGGGGGGCATCCTGGATCAGGAGGACGGGACCTCCACATTGGAAATTGGGAGAAGAGAGTTTTGCCCCCTACTGCCCCTCTCCCTACAGCTAGTGCAACCACCACAGGAATAGCTCTAGCAGCACAGAGACTCGGAGTTTCACGTTTCCACCTGGCTCCTGTTGGGGAAGGATGCAGTAGCAGTGGCGAGTTCTGGGAAGCGATGAATCTCGCTGGTACAAGGGGACTGCCCATATGCTACATGATACAGAACAATCAGATAGCCCTAGATACATTTGTAGTTGGTCAGTCGGGTGCTGAGACCTTCGGAGACAAGGGGCCAGCGATGGGGATTCCCTCATGGAGTATTGATGGTTCTGATCCTGGACAATTTTACTCGTCCACTGCGGTAGCCAGAGAGATAGCTGTGTCAGGAGGAGGTTCGACATTGATACATGTAGAGACCATGAGGGGGTGCGGGCATGCTCATCATCACGACGATTTGTACCTTGGTTCTCCTTCTGGAAATCCTCCTGGTTATGTCGATAGGGAGTTGCTTGATTACTGGGCAGACAAGGACCCTGTTCCCAACCATCGTGAATATCTAATCAGGAACGGGTGCAGTGAGAAGTTACTAACCAGGATAGAAACAGAAGAGAGGAAGATGGTTGACGATTGCAGAGGTGAGATGGAATCTATGCCTTGGCCAGAAGGCCATTCTGTTGGCGAGGGAGTAACTAGTCTGACAGATGCCAGAAGTCACTCACAACAAATCAGTGATTTGGAGGAACAGCATTCAATCTCTGAATCGCCTCTGCGACCTGGAGAGAAGTCTCTACTTTTCTCAGATGCTTCGAACTCTTGGACGTTCAGTAGAGCGATTCAAAATGCGATGGTAGAGATTGCTGAATCCTATGGAGATGACGTCGTATTCATGGGAGAGGATATGGAAATTGCGGGGGCCTTCGGAATGAATCTGCCTCTAAAAGCAAGAGGGCATGAGGATAAGCTTCTAGATATGCCACTCTCAGAGGCTATCATTATCCACTCTGCCACTGGAGCGGCATTAGGAGGTATGAAGCCAGTCGCTGAAATTCAATTTGGCGGCTTCGCTGCATTAGCCATGAATCCTCTAATCAATAATGCAGCTCAGTTGAGATGGAGATGGGGTGCTGAGGTTCCACTTACTGTGAGAATTCCATTGGGTGCGAAGACAAGAAGTGGGCCGTTCCATGCAAATATGATAGAGTCTTGGTTTTCTAACGATCCTGGCCTGGTTATCGCTTTCCCGAGCAATCCTCAAGATGCTTATGACCTTATGGTGGAGGGGCATTCCATCCCTGACCCTGTCCTTTTCTTGGAGCACATTGGCCTATACGGCTTGAGAGGAGGTAAAACAGGATGGGGGGAGTCGATAAATCAGATAGTTGACACTGAGTCTGTGAAGAAAAGGTTGGACACCGGGGAGCTATCCATCGGAAAGGCCAGAGTAGTCAGAGGAGGAAGTGATCTAACCATAATCACTTGGGGCGCCATGGTTCATGTTGCTCTTGAGGGCTCCAGAATGGCTTCATTGGAGGGCTATGAGACAGAAGTAATTGATTTGAGAACTATACAGCCTTTCGATGAGAAAACTTGTATTGAGTCCGTAAATAGAACGGGCAGGATGATTATCCTACAGGAAGCACAATGGACAGGAGGAGTCGGGCATACGATAAGTAGCAGGATCATAGAGCAATCTTTCTGGAGTCTCGAATGCGCTCCTGTCGTAATCGGTGCGCTTGATACCCCGGTACCATTTTCACCATCTCTCGAGGACCATACCGTCCCAACTGCTGACTTGGTCCTCAGACACATAATCAGATCGTGTAATTGAGACTGATTGATTGGAAACGGTCATGAGTGTAATTGGTACGCGGTAACCATGGACTGGGCGCTAGTAATGGCTGGCTTCGTCCTATTGATGACTGGGGGCGAGGTCGTAGTACAAGGAGCGGTTGTAATCGCCAAGAGGATGCGTGTTCCTCCCCTACTGATAGGATTCACCATAGTAGCCATAGGGACATCTCTTCCAGAGTTGGCGGTCTCTCTAGAGGCAGTTGCTGGAAATCAACCAGATCTGGCTGTTGGTGGCGTGCTGGGCTCAAATGTAGCTAATGTGATGCTTGTTCTTGGAACGGCTTCAATGCTCGGTGCGGCTAACGACCCCGGGAAGGGAGTCAGGAGAGATGCTAAGGCGATGATGTTCGCCTCGTTTTTACTTCTGGGGGCCGTTTACTTGGGTGAGATTAGTATCTACTTTGGTGCATTGATGTTAGCAAGCCTGATTGGATACTATGCCTACTCTTACTTTAACACTGAGGAGGAAGATTCAGAGATTGAAGATAGCTGGGTTCCCGATAATATCGCGATAGCAACTCTAGTGACCACAGTAGGGGGAGTTCTGATTTGGAAGGGTGCCGATCTACTGATAGAAGGAGCCACCGGAATCGCCACAAGCATGGGAATTTCTGAAGCTATTGTCGGACTTTCTGTGATTGCTCTGGGAACTTCTCTTCCCGAGCTAGCAGTGACAATAGTTGCTGGATTAAGGGGGCAAGGTGGTGTTGCCGTGGGTAATGTCTTGGGATCTAATATGATGAATATTCTTGGGATATTGGGAGTAACAGCGCTGGTAGGAGGAGGGGTTCCGGTGAATCCCGGATTTGCTGAAAGGGACATATGGGTGATGCTGCTAACCTCTGGCCTTGTCGCGGCAATGTTACTGGATGATAGAGAGATTGGACGGAGGACCGGTTTTTCTATGGTGGCTGGCTACTTTTTGTACATGGCGTACCTCTATCTCTAAGACCAACCACCCGTTCCAGTAGTCATGGTTGACTTCAATCTCACCGAAGAGCAGATAATGATTAGAGATATGGCTAGAGAGTTCTGCGAGGCGGAGGTCACCCCCTATGCGGAGGAATGGGACAGAAATGGTACGTACCCAAGGGATGCTATAGCCAAGGCCCATGAATTAGGACTCTTGAACGTCACAATTCCAGAGGAGTACGGAGGTGCCGGAATGTCCAGTGTGGATGAGATGATAATCTCTGAGGAGCTCTCAAGGGGAGATCCTGGATTTGGTACAGCCGCCTACCACACTATGCTTGCTTCATTGCCGATTTTGACAGGGGGAACCGAGGGGCAGAAAGCAGAATATCTGGGAAGAGTCACTGCAGGTAAGCTGGCAGCTTACTGCGTTACCGAGCCTGATGCTGGATCTGATGTTCAAGCACTGAAAACTGAGGCTGTCAGAGATGGCGATGATTACGTAATCAATGGAAGCAAGGCCTGGATATCGGGTGCTGGATATGCAGATTGGTTCTTCGTTCTGGCTTATACTGACAAAACAGCTGGATACGGGGGCCTAAGCGGTTTCATAGTGGATGCAGACTCTCCTGGAATAGAGCTTGGCAAAAAGGAGGATAATATGGGTCAGCGGTGTTCTGACACAAGAGGTGTCAATTTTACAGATGTTAGAGTACCTCAATCTAATCTGATTGGCGGTATTGAGAACGGCGGGTGGATGAACGCAATGAAGGCATTTGACCACTCAAGACCTGCAGTAGCCGCTGCCGCTGTAGGAAATGCTAGGGGGGCGATGGAGGAGGCTTGGGGGTATGCCATGGAGAGGGAAACCTTTGGTAAGCCAATCTCAAAGCATCAGTCGATATCCTTCATGCTGGCAGACATGGCAACAAAGATTGAGGCTGCTAGACTACTAACTCTCAGTGCAGCCAGCGCTCTAGACTCAGGAGAGAGGGCTACTCTAAAGGCGGCTCATGCTAAGAGGTTCGCTGCTGACATGTGCATGGAGGTTACTACAGACGCAGTCCAAGTCCTGGGAGGATACGGCTACTCGGAGGAGTATCCAGTGGCTAGAAGGATGAGGGGAGCGAAAATATACCAGATTTTTGAGGGTACCAGCCAGATCCAGAGAATGATTATCAGCAGAGAAATGATTCGTGGTAAATAAGATGAGTAATGCGATAGGTTGTGTTATTCTAGCTGCGGGCAGGAGTAGTAGGCTAGGAAAGCCTAAGGCTCTCATAGAAGTTGAGGGAGTCTCTTTGATTTCATGGATATTATCGAGATTGGCCAAGGTTGGTCTCCGGCCAATTGTTGTAACTAGAGAGGAGCTTGTTGAGAAGATAAGAGACTCTGTTGGAGACATTGAAATTATCGTTAATGAGGAGCCAGAACTCGGCAGAACCGGCTCTGTTAAGAAAGGACTGAACTACCTAAAGGAAAAGAAGTTGGGAGATCTCAGGATCCTTATCGTTCCAGTTGATAGACCAGGGTTTTCGATTTCTACTCTTGAATTACTAACAGCCATGAAATCTAGTTCTTGCCCCTCTAGAGGGGGCAAAGGAGGGCATCCTTTGATAGTAGACGATGACGACATCGAAAAGATTCTTCAGGCTCCTTCTGATTCCCCTCTAAATAGCATTATCAAGCCCAATAAGATAGATGTCGAAGATGAATTTCTCCATATTAATCTAGATACACAGAAAGATGTTGATCATTTTCTCAGGGTCGTAGGATCTCTGTAAGGCGTGGGTATTCACCCATCGCCCAAAAGAACATTATACCTACCAGAATAGCTGGTAATGTAGTGTGGATTGTTGCCCATATTGAGGCTACCCTATGACGAACAAGCAAAGGGAATAATGCATCTCCGTCTTGAGAAATTGCATTTGCAACCAGAGCTGGGAAGGAAATTAGCCCCTCGACGTATGCAGATATAGCGATAATTTGAGGGCCACATCCCGGAACCAAGCCCACTGCCGCGGCAATCAAAACCGCTCCAATTCCTGATCCCTGATCTGAAAGATCGGATTCTGAAATTCCGGATAGAATCATTCCGAATTCGAATATTAGATATGCCATGACAACCCAGAAAGTAACGAAAGCAGTCTCAGATGCTGCATGTACCAATGTCTCATCAAAGGAATTCAATTTATCCCCTATTGTGGCTTCTGTGTCGTCCCGAATAAAATTCTTGGATGAGATATACAGAATGATGGATAGCAGAGTTCCAGTAAATCCGACCCATGTGATAATACCATCGCGAGTGGTGATGTCCCAAACAAGATCGGGAGAATAATCGGGATCTTGTGCATACCAAATCAATAGAAGAATAGCCAAGCAAAAGCCGACTACTGTTACTATCCACCAAACTCTGTATCCTTGATGTAGAACTCTGTAGCCAAATCCATCTGGAATCTCTCTGGGCATATCCTGAATTATCTCCATATCCTTCCCTAGGTCAGATCTGTCTTTGACGTTAGATTCCTTGGATTTGGACCAGATGATGCCTAGAGGTGAAGAGGGCGTTACGGCCAATCTATCTACTGCAAAGCCCCATAATACTGCAACAGTGAATGATGTCAGATGTACTACAATTACAGGTGCAAGGAATGAGACATCCTGGAAGACAGCCCCTATCAGAACAAAAGCTGCGTCCCCCAGAGTTGCTATTAGGGTCGCAATTACTGTTCCATAGGTGACGTACCCTCTAGTGTACATGGGCATGACAATAATTGCGCCCCCACATCCAGGAGTAAGTCCCATTAATGCTCCAATAAGTGGCTGTATACTCTGATTTTTTCTTATCCAGTCTACGAATTTACCCGCTGTGACATATTGTAACCAACTGAATAGTAAGACCATTACTGCTACGAAAACAGTGACTGCCAGAAATGCGTCACGCATTGAGACTACCAGTACTTCAAAGGCTTCGTCAAGACTGATGCTTGAAGACATATTTGGTTCGGAGGGCTGCTCCACTATCAAATTTAGCTGAGTTGACCTTTCTCATTTATCTCATAATGATTTGATGATGATCATTTTTTATCTTTTTAGGAGTGAGCTAAAGAGCGCAAGCGCAAAGTGCTCGACCGGTATCCCAGAGTCGTGTCAAGAGCTGTTCTTTCATGGGTCATAGAGGAGCTTGATGCGGGAGAAAGAGTTGCAATGGCATCCGTAATAGAGGCGTTTGGAAGTGTTCCGGGTAAGCCAGGAGCCAGGCTAGCTGTCTCAACTTCGGGTAAGAAATTTGGAACTGTGGGAGGAGCTGGTCTAGAGCTCAAGATAGAGCAAAATCTTCTAGAAATGCTATCTAAATCAAAGTCTCAGATGAGGAAAACAGGTGGTAAGATTGAGACTTATTTACTTTACAAGGATGGGAAAGGAAAAGAAGTCGTAGCCCTTGATAGCTTGTGTGGGGGTCAGCTGAAGGTGTCTTTGGAGGTTATTGAACCGGTCCCACATATTCTGATTGCCGGGGGAGGCCATGTTGGCAAATCCGTATCCATAGTCTGCGATACGCTTGGTTGGCAACACAGTGTCTTTGATGTCAGAAGTGAGTTCTCCAACCAACAGAGATTTCCCACGGCAACTGAGACAGTATCGTGTTCGGTTGCAGATTTCCTGAATAGCGAAAAAAACTCCTCTTTGAGTAGATTCTCGGATGTCCTAGTTCTCGGCCACGATTGGTCGATAGATCAAGAGCTACTAATTGGTCTGCTCAGAGACTCTCCAGATAACCTTAGGATAGGCGTCATCGGTTCTAAGTCGAAATGGAAAGGTTTTGTCAGGGCCGCAGAGGAATCTGGGATAGGTAGAGACGGTCTAACTAAGGCCAGATGCCCCATAGGACTGGAGATTGGGGCCGATAGTCCCGAGGAGATTGCCGTGGCAATATGTGCTGAGATTCTATCGATGGAAAGAGGAGCCTAACAGACG
>CAXHFZ010000050.1:0-7735 GCA_964016325.1 uncultured Candidatus Poseidoniales archaeon
GATGGTTACAGGTGGTTCTGTCCAGCAGTCAGAGGAGATGTTTCATCCAGTACAGACATAATTGATGGAATAAATGCATTCCACGAGCTAGAGACCTACCAGGCCGGAAGAAGTAAGCAGATCTCGATTGAATTTGAGTATCCCCTTTCTCCTTTGGACTTCGATACATCGGCATGGGCAAATGTGACTCAAAATGGTCAACCTGTCTCAGGGCAAGAGCTAGAGTTCAGATATGGAATTGAGGGGGATGTAAGGACCGTCACAACCTCGGCAAATGGTTCTGTCAACATTGCATTCAATACAGGTAATTCTGTCGATGACTCCACCGGCGGTAGTGAAGCGGGGAGCCATGGCGTAATTGCATGGATTCCCTCTCAGAAGATAGTTGGCGCTTCAACAATAACAATTGACCCAAATGTCAGTACTATTGATCTGGTCGCGTTGACAGAAGGAGTCACGGTTGATAGGACAAGAGGTCAGTCCACCACTACCCTAGCTTCTTCTACAGGCTTCAATGCGGTTCCAGGAGACATGCTAAAATTTTATGTCCCTATTCAGAACAGGGGCCTGATGACTTCTCCATCGACGACAATGAATGTTGTTTCCCCTGACGGGTCTACTCAAACTGTTCAGGTCCCATCCCTTGAGAGTTTGGAACAGGCGGTTGTGGAGGTGAATTGGACTGTACGAAATTCCCATCCCATCGGAGAGATCACTCTGTCGTTCCAAGTGGATCCCGATGCGTTGATTTCTGATGATGGAGACAGAACGAATAACAATGGGGTATTTTCTTTGTTTATCGGAAGGCTTCCGATCGTATCTCTGGATATACCTGCCCAATCCTTAACTAAGTCTGAAGTGGTGTTGGACGGTAGTTTCTCCTATGATGAGGATGGAGGGGATCTATCTTGTGTGTTCACCGTTTCAATGTCGGAGGGAAACTCGGTTTCTTCTATAGAGGAAGATTGTGTCTTTGAGCATACATGGGATGATGACGGCACTTACGATGTCCAACTGTCCATTACAGATGATGAAAACGACGAGGTAGTTGCCATCCAGAGTATAGAGATTCTAAACAGGCCTCCTGAAATCTCCATTGGTTCCGAGTATGAGTGGACCTACGTCCTCTCCCCTCTACAATTCAATGTCGAGGAGCGTAGTGATGTTGACACTCAGACTCCCCAGGCCCCGATGGACATACTATGGGACTCCACATACCCTTGTGACGAGGGTCAAGTTGGAGTCTATTGCACTGTAACTCCAGAAGTTGAGGGCAACTACACCATCAGAGCCGAGGCGGTCGATGATGATGGCGACATAGGATACTCAAACAAAACAATAGAGGTCAGGAATATTGCACCTACTAACCCTCGTGCTGAGATATGGATGGGAGGTAATAGAATGGTGCCAGATAGCAGGGGCGTCTACATGGCCAATGAGGGAGATTTATTGATTTTTGAAGGATTTGCGGATGATTCTCAGAATGACCTGAGTACCCTATTTCACATTTGGAATCCAGATGCGGAAAATAATCCAGATCTTACTATAAACTATGAGGGCAGGAAAAGCACTGTTGAACATACATATCATACATCAGGGTTGCATCTTGCCACCCTGCAAGTTGTGGATAATGATGGAGCCAGCACTGAATCTCTTATCGTACCTATAGAAATTCAGAATATCGACCCTCAAATCACTCCGCTGGCTCCTCCGCTTCCCGTAGCTGAGGATTCCACTGTATCTGTAACCGTAAGTACGATTGATACGTCAGGAGACATGCTTACGCTGAGAAACTGCTTCGACTTGGACCCAATGACCGACTCTGATGATTCTGGAGGATCCTCCGACGATTGCGATTTGGAGTCCAACATACTTGAGAGATCCTGGCCGGATGCAACTACCGCTCCTACAATGATTGTGTTTCACGTGACAGATGATGATGGAAGTACGGCTATGATAGAAATTCCGATTGACATACGAAATGTCAAACCAGATCCAAGAGCTTCTACGAGTACATTTTCACCAATGGAAGGAGATGTAGTTTTCTTTAGTGCCAATGGAACTTCTGATTCTTCATTTGACATGGAAAACCTACTTTATAATTGGGATATGGATACGTCAGTCGACAGTGATGGAGACGGCAATGCGGCCAATGATATTGATGTCCAGGGGAAGTGGATCGAGTGGACATTTTCGGGCTCTGGCAGTAGAACTGTCAGTATGACAGCTGTGGACGAGGGGCCAGGCTCCACAATTACCCTTACAGTGATTATCTCTGAAGCCCCATTCAGCCTAGGAGATTTCATGGCTTCTTATGCCTTGATAATCGTATTAATGTTGATTGCTTCAGTTATTGGAGCTGTTTTTGTAATCAGGAATAGGCAGAGTAACATTGAGCCCTTGGATACTCAAGTTGATCAAACTAGTAGATTGAAGAAGGTATCCGTAGACGATGCATTTGATGATCCGGAATATGATCCATTCGATGATAGAAGTAGAAAAGAAGGACCAAAAACTGGACTGGATGTTTCAAGCGATGATCTTCCTGAAATTCAAACTGAGGAGGGAATTGAGTCCGTTTCACAGGAGACTGTGATACCTGACGATGTGAGTAGAATTCTGTTGGATGAGGAAGAATCTGAAGCGGAGGGAGATCTCGGGGAATATAATGAGGGAGATTTACAGGAGGAGGTCCCGGAGAGTGTCGCTTTGTCCCTAGAAGACGCTCTAGATGATGAAGACATAGAAGCACTCTTTGAGGAGTAGCTCTCGGGCGCCTCGTGGCAAACCTGTTTAGGCTACTTGGACTGCCCGATCCCTCTAGGGCAATTACCTCTAATACTAAGAGGGAATTGACTTCCACCGACCCCGGACCTCAAGAAGGCGATCTGCATATTGACCTAGGTGAGATGAAGTGGTCGGAAAGAACACTCAGGCATACTCCAAGCGCATCCAGAAACGTTGTCTATCTGAAACCGGATGGATTACATAGACTGTCCCTTGAAGGAATGTCAGTACCACTTTCCAGAGGGAGCATGGTAATTGTGGACCTCGGATCCCTAGCTCATATGCCAAGTCAGAAGGACGTATGCAAGAGAAGAGTCCAAGAAATGTCAGAGAGACTCGGACTACACGCTTTCGCAATAAACGAGGACGATTCATTGCTCATGGTACCTGGTGCAATGATGAGAGTGGATACAACGAAATATGACTTAGGGATAGGCGGGAATAGTCATTTGTCCGAGTCCTGATCATCAGGTTCGAAATCTACAGGTCCATCCTCTAGCCAAGAGTCTAGGTCCCCAGCTGCGACTTCCTCAGCAGCATGTTCTGTAAAGTCTCTGTAAACGGTCCACTTGACTATGGTTTCTTCATCCTCGCCCCTCTTTCTTTTCCTGCGGATGGACTCATTAGCATAGATTACACATCTCCTAAGGAACCTCTCGACCAGATCTCTTCTTTGGTCAGATTCCATGATATCACTCGATTCCTAGATCCGTCATCAGCTGATCGACGTGGCCCTTTGTTTTGACTTTGTATCCAACCCATGATAGTTTGCCTTCTTGAGTGATCGCGAATGTCGATCTGAGAGTACCCATGTATGTCTTTCCATACATGCTCTTCTCTCTCCATGTTCCATACAAGGTATGTAACTCCGCATCCTCATCCACAATCAGGTCAAATGGCAGATCGTGTTTGTCAATAAATTTCTCATGTGATTTTGCGGAGTCAGTAGAAACGCCGACTACAATCCAAGAATTATTGGAAATTCTGCTAAAGTTATCCCTGAAATCACAGGCCTGCGATGTACAACCAGGGGTATTATCACGAGGATAGAAGTAAAGAATAACTCCCTTTCCTGAATCTAAAACCTCTGAAAGAACGAAATCGGATCCGTCAGTCAAAGGTGCTTCAAAATCTGGTGCGTTATCCCCAACCATCAATGTGACTATCTCGCTCATGGTACTCACTCTACTGTTAGGTTCTTCAAGCCTTTTCTCTGTCAATATGAGAATTGACCATGATGCTAGTGGGCGTCTTTGGCGGACTACTAAATCCAAATGGCTTGGAAAATGATGTTTTTCCAATTTTTCCGAAGTTCGAATCAGGGGTTTTTGCCTCTGCGTGAAAAACTCTTGAAATCCCTCTTATTGAGTACCATTCCCTGCTTCCATCCCTAGCGATTCCATAGGTGCTTGAGCCGAAAATCGTTTTTCCGAAGATGTTCTCAATGGAAGAGATGAACCACAGTGGCCTTGGAATAGGAAACGGAAATGATACTCCCCAAGACATGGAAACTTGCAGATAATCAGTCATAATTGAAATTGTTTTTCTCTTCCTATTTACGATTATATCGGTTACTACTACCTCATCAAAATCGTACAGCGAGGATACGAAATCAGCATGCTTAGGAGAGGGCGAAAGTAGTGTCCTGCTACCATCTGGTTTGGACCACATTATGTTGGTGAAGGCCCCCAATGGCGACTCCTCCCAGTCGCCGATCACCAATGAGTCTCCACTTTCGAAGCCTGATGAAGTAATCCTGCCCCGAAAAATCATCAAATTATTACCTTCCTTGTCTAATTCTCTTCTTTGTGGATGCCCACGAGCATATAGGACACCCTGACAGGTCATGATTCCTGGCCGGGCAATACTCCCTTCCAAAGTAGATGATCTGGAGATGTCTTCGATTCCATGTGTCCTTTGAGAAAACCTTCTTGAGATCTCTCTCGGTCTTTACTACATTAGTCCCGTTGGAAAGACCCCACCTATCGGCCAGACGATGAATATGAGTATCAACTGGAAATGCGGGAACTCCGAAAGCCTGAGCCATAACCACACTGGCCGTTTTGTGGCCAACTCCTGCCAAAGACTCGAGGAAATCCCAATCTGGATATATTTCTCCACCTGAGTCAATGATCTGCTCGGCCATCTTCTTGAGGTTCTTTGCCTTTGTTGGCGCTAAGCCTATTTCTCTGATTAGAGATCTTATCTCTTCAACATCAAGTCTGGCCATCTTTTCTGGAGAATCAGCGATATCAAACAATGATGGTGTGACTTCATTCACCTTTTTGTCTGTAGTTTGGGCAGAGAGCATCACTGCGACGAGTAAAGTGTAGCTGTCTTTGTGATCCAGGGGTATTGGTGTTTCTGGGTATAGTGAGTCTAGTTGCTCGCCTATTCTCACAGCCTTTTCGGATCTTTTCACTGTTCTTCCACCCTGCTAGACCTTATTCCAAAAATGAATGCTACAAACATGCAAAACATAGGAACCCCATAGCAAGGGAGGAACATCCACGTTTCCCATTCAGTTGCATCTATTGTAGCACCTCTTGCAGACGCAATAGCCACATATGCAATGAAGCCCAATATAAATGCTGGAAGGGCCACAATTGAAGCTAGGCTCAGCCCGCGTAGAATGCCCATGGTTACCCCCAAGACTCACCTTTGTTGAAGGTTCGTAATGTTCCATGAATAAAACAAACTCCCCCAACGCTCACAAGTATTGACTCATCAGGGCGTTCATGGTAGACGGACTCGTCGAGATTGTGGAGACAATTTCTTTGAGCATGTGCGGAATATCCACCATACTTTGGATGTCAATCGGAACATTCTCTAGAAGTGATAGAGGAGAGGTACTTGCTCAAAGATTGATCGCAACATTCTGTATAACTTCTGCTCTTCTGTTAACTTTATTCCATTTTCTGGGTGGTGAGCTTTGGGGCTCAAGTAACGTCGCACTTCCAATGGCTCTGATCGCAGTTGTAGTAGCGATATCTGCCTCTCTGAACTTGAAAGGGAAAGATGTTCAAGGCGAGGCTAATCCTCATCAAATTATGAAGTTGAAGAAAGAAAATCGTTAGCTCTCTCCACCTATCTTATCATCGATGAAGGACCTCATGTAAGCAGGGAGTTCGCCGTTGACAAATATTACATCATTGACTTCTTCTAATTTCATCAGGGAGTAGTAGATTTGCATTGCTGTCATCGGAGTAGCACTACATCCTGTACAGCCACCCTCTAGCGAGATAGAAATTACTCCCCCAGTAGTATCTATGACATTCACAACCCCATCGTGAGCATCAAGAACTGCTTGAACCGGCCCTACAGAATCCAGTATCAACTGCTTGTCTACCATGTCCGCCCCATACCTCTGTACATACGGGGGGCTTTCAAGCAATCGCCTCTTCCAACAACCATGAGTCGCACTACGCGCGTACTATTACTCGATCTTCTTGTTGAAAGATCCGAATTCGGACATGGAGGTAATCAGGAGGTTATTCACCCGATTGCAAGGGAAGGTGATGTCGATATCTTCCTACTCACTCCGCACATGCAATCCGAGGAATCTGGAATTAAAGCTAATGAAGAAGGGCTTTACTTCATAGGAGAGGAAGATGTTCCAGATTGGGACCATGATTATCCATTCTGGGAAAGTTGTGAGGTCCCCATGGGAGAGAATATGGCCAGATTCTACAGAGTGGCACTGCCGACCGGAAAGAAAGATCTCGAAATGGCCAAGTGGCTGGAATCAATAAAGATCGATGCGGTTGTTTGCTCCGGTTCGAGGAAAAATGTCACAATGTGGGAAGATTGGATGGATGGTGCATCGTCCCTAATGAGGGTGTCTTCGAAATCTGGGACTCCAACTCTCGGTATTTGTTTTGGTCACCAACTTCTATGCAAATCTCTTGGTGCGGAGGTCACTAGGGCAGATAGTATGTCAAGCGGGATTTGGAATATGAAACTAAACAAGAAAGGACATGAAGATATATTATTTGATCAACGGAAGATGGAAGACGATGGTCCTGCCGTAGTTTACTCACATCAAGACCATGTAGTCACTATGCCAGAAGACTCTATACTGCTTGGCTCTGCTTCCCACAACGAGATTACTGCAATTAGAGTTCTAGGCGCAGATGGGGATAAGTTACCTGCATGGGGGGTGCAATTCCACCCAGAAGCGGCTAAACACAGGATCGAGCGTGCATTCGAATGGGGCCACATTAGTGAAGCTGAGATGCTATCATTCCAGAAAGATCATGATGGTGCTGGAGTTCTCGAATCTTTTGCCAATGTGGTTTTAGGGCGTGCTCCTTAGTTGGCTTCAAAAGTGTTTTTTTACGGCTTGAATTATAAGTAGGACTTTTGTCGCGGGACCGATACAGGTTGATACCATGATAGAGGGAGAGACACTAGGAACAATTGGAATGGCTGTGGGCGTATTCGGCCTACTTGTCGCATTCATGCTATACAGGAAAGTTGATTCAATAGAAATTGAGAACAAGACAGTTGCGAAAATCACTGAGCGTATTCAAGATGGAGCCATGGCTTTCATGGTCGCTGAATACAGAATGCTCACCATATTCATTGCTGTCGTAGCCGCTCTTTTGTTTGTCGGAGGGAACTACAACGATGACCTTGGAATGGAGACAACTGTGGCATTCATAATAGGTGCACTATGCAGTGGAGCCGCAGGATTCAGTGGAATGAAATCTGCTACTAGCGCCAATGGCAGAACAGCCCAAGCAGCGGCTAGTGGTGGCCAGGCAGCCGCACTAACCACCTCATACAATGGAGGAGCTGTAATGGGCCTGGCAGTAGGAGGGCTGGGACTATTTGGAATTTCATTGATGTTCTACTTCACGGAAACAGATTTCCTAACAGTGGCTAATATTGCCGGATTTGGCATGGGTGCATCATCAATTGCTCTTTTCGCTCGTGTTGGAGGCGG
>CAXHFZ010000051.1:0-7654 GCA_964016325.1 uncultured Candidatus Poseidoniales archaeon
GATGTGTATAAGAGACAGTTGGAGAGCTGGAGGAAAGAGTAGCCCAACTCTCCTCAAAGGGCGATAGAGAATCTCTAACCCGAGCAAAAATGGCCCTCGAAGAAGCCACAGCGGCACTGGTGGATAGAAACGCACCAGCAGTAGAGAGGGCGTTGGGACGAGCAAATAGTGCTCTGATTGAGGCTGACCCTAGTACAGAGGTCCTATCATCGGAGTATGCTTCAATAGAAGTAAAATCACAAAATGAAGACGGCAGTATACCGTTCGTTGATCTATCCGAGGAATAGTCCTACAGTCCTATTGTTTCGCCCAGCCATGACAGGACGTTATGGTTTGCGAGATAAATTGCAATTGAAAAGACGAAACATGCGACGTAAATCATCGTTTTAGAAATCTGTATCGCGTCCTCGGACTCCTCATCGAAATATCGAATCAAACCAGCAGCTTGCTGGATTCCACTGCCCTTCTTCTCCTTCGCCATTGAACCGCCGGACCTGCCTACAGTATTTCAAAGCCGCTAAGGCCCTAATCAAGGCTCCAACGTCTCGATGAGAACACATCCGCCATCTAGCTCGACAATCTTCGAAGCCGCGCTAACTGCAGTTTCCAAGCCAGCAGTCATCAGAATTTCTCTTCTCGCTCCGACATCACTCTGAAAAATTAGCCTATGGCTAAGCATCTCTAGTACCTCATGATCTACGATTTGCCAAACCCAATCTTCTCCCTCAATGGTAACCAGCGCTTCGACAGGGGTCAGAGGCCCCTGATCTAAGCCATTTGATTGAGCCCTCTCGACCAGCTCAACCAGCTTTTTGGTTGATTTGCTCTGATTCAAACTCATTCTTTCGCCAGCATTTCTAGAAATTCTTCTCCTTAGTGTTCTCATAGCATCCCACCTGCGGCAACGCCGCAATCTGCGAGTTCCTCATCTGATGTTTAACCGTTTACGGAATTCATGCCTCCCAACGAACGTTTCAGAAGACCAGAATGATTTGCCAATAGATACGAGCCATTGATTGGATAGCGCCCTGTCGCATGTCCGTGGAGAACTCTAAGAAGGCTTGGTCGGATCTTGCATCATCTAGTCTTCTGCTCAAGGCTGTGGCCAGTTGGAGAGTTGATCCTCAAGAATGGCTGGAGAGCGCATTTGACAGACTTCCGGAGACAGTTAGAGTCAATCCTCTGAGGCAGGACAGTGAATGGGTCGAGCAATGGCTGAAAGGTGTGGGCGCTGATAGGATTGGATGGTTCAAAGGTCCTGGAAGTGCATGGGAAATGCCATTCGCTAGAGGTTCCGCCGAAGGAGAGGTTCGGGAGCTCCTGAAGTCTTTGCATGAGACTGGAAGAATCACACGGCAGGAGATAGTTTCGATGATTCCTGTTCTGGCAATGGACATTTCCCCAGGTGAGACAGTTCTGGACATGTGTGCCTCCCCTGGTTCCAAGACAACTCAGATTGCAGAATGTCTCGGCGACAGCGGTATCGTTTTTGCCAATGAGATTTCTAATTCCAGAGCCAATACACTAGTATCAAATGTTCAGAGACATGCATCTAGGTCTACCATAGTAATCAATCACGATGGAAGACACATCCCCAAGGTCCCAATGGAGGGATTTGACAAGATACTAGTTGATGTCCCTTGTACGGGATCCGCTACAACAAGGAAGAATCCAGAGGTTTGGGGAAAGTGGAGCCCCAAGGGAGGGAGGTCATTACATGATTTACAGATCAACCTATTGAGGAAGGCAGTGAGCCTTGTCAGGCCAGGCGGAGTTATTGTCTACTCCACCTGTTCCCTAGATCCTATCGAGAATGAGGCAGTAGTAGCCGAGATAATCAGAACTGAGAAGAACTTGGAGCTCCTACCGGTATCAGAAATACTTCCCAATCTACCAGGAAGAGGTGGATTCTCATCATGGCCAGATATTGATGATGATGCTATGCCTTCAGATAGCTTGGATCTGAAGAAGTCCATGGCTTCTCCAGTAGAGGATGAGATTTCTGAATCCTTGAAGAAATGCATGAGAATTTGGCATGACGATGTAGGGGGCAATGGCTTCTTCATCTCAGTAATAAAAAATTCAGGTAATCTGCCAATCATGACTCAAAAGCCCGAGTTTTACAAATCTCCTGACGAAGTCAAGCCTGACATCCAGAGTTCTCCCCAACCAATCAGTCGCGAAATTATGGACAGTCTCAATGATAGATGGGGTAACATGCCCGATAACCTTTGGATGAGGGGAAAAAAGATTCTATGGGCAAACCCCGAAGCCGAGGAGATATGGTCCTCTGAAAGAAGGGTAAGAAACGGGAGGACTTCTATCCCGGGAAAAAGGTGGAGGCCACTCAATGTACTCCATCTTGGTCGAGAGATAGCTAGAGTGAGAAAGGGAAAGCCGGAAAGGATTTCTGGAAAGGCTACTCTTGAACTTTCGTCATTAATTAGTAAGGGAATAACAGAAGTCACCGAGGATACGATTGACTCCATACTACATTCCCAATCACTGGAATTGGAGGAAACCGGTATTTCAGAGAATATCAGAGGAGGGCATATCCTCATGTCAGACACAGAAGCAGTACCTGTGTGGGTAGGCGGGAAGGTAACAATAATGCTCAATGAAAAAGAGGTATTAATCAAGAAGAAACAGAGAAATCTAGAAATTCTCAGTGAAGATAAATCTTGAACAATCGATAGATATTTCTCTGTTTTAAATCACATATATTCATTAGCCTGCCACCGTAGAAAATTCCCGCGGTGACTACGTGATAGACGAGACAGACCGAAAAATTATCCATGTCCTACAGAAGGATGGCAGAGCCTCCCTCAGGAAGATATCAGAGGAAGTCGGCGTAGCCTTGGGAACCGTAAGTAACAGGGTAAACAGAATGGAGGGTAGTGGGATAATTACCGGATATTCAGTTAGACTGGATCCTGAAAAGGTCGGCTGGAGCTTGAACGTAGTCATAGGTCTGAGGATAGAGAAAGGGAGGCTAATAGAGATACAAGAGAAGATTTCCAGAGATTACAGGGTATGCGGCGTTTATGATGTCACCGGAGACTATGACTCCATGGTCATCGCCAGGGCTAAGGACAGGGAGGACTTGGATGATCTCATTAAGAATGTCATGTCTGTTGATGGCATCGAGAGGTCACTGACACAATTAGTTCTAAACACTGTGAAAGAGACAACCACTGTGGCGCCAGAGTAGCCTAAAAATCTCTCATCTGAAATAATATGGATGCGACATGGGGACGTAGCGACTCAACAGTCCTGCCTTCTGGTTTCATGGTTTTCATCAATTCTATTCTGAGCTCCTCATCCATCTTGACATCCATAGACTCCATGCGTTCCCTAATTGATTTCTGAAGCCTCTCACCGGTCCTGTCCCAGTCCATAAGAAGAATTACTGACCCTCCGCCATCCTGTTGGTTTCTGATTCCATAAGTACTATGAAGATAGGCAACTAACTTAGAGATTGGCCACCCTCTGTTAACCTTCTCAATTAATCCGACGAATCCCAGCTCTCTCAGAGTTCGTACGTCATTAATTCCTTCCACTAGCACAGGGCAGTTGCATCCACCCATTTCGATTGGAGCATTCCTCCGGATGCAAATCTGAATTACTTTCGAGGCCTTTCGGAATCTGGACTCTCTGTCATGAGGGCCCTGGATCTTTTCATTGCCGCCAGAGCCGTTATGGTACATCATAGCCTGATACGGGCGATTTTTCTATGTAGTTATCCCATTCAATTGGAACAAATATTCAGGCACGCCATCCGTATCCCTTATGAGGGGAATTCACACCCGTAGGTACGGGTAGTGTCTTGACCATCCAGAGCACACTTTTTCAGGGCCTTTTTGACTACTACATTGTGATATCATTTTTCGTGTCTGTTTTTACATTCACTTGGCTGTATCACCACTCCTTCTGGTATCGTTCTGAAGATGCTGATGGCTACAAGAATCCAGACGAGATAGCCGTGGGTGTTTTCCCCAAACACAATGACGATATGAGGCTCGAAGTGGCATGGACTATCGCACCTTTCATTCTCATTGTGTGGTTAACATATGTCTCATGGGTTCCTCTGGATGCGGTGTGGTCAGAGACAGGTGAGGATGGGTACCATGGAGAGGAATGTGAGGAAGGACAATCCTCCAATAACCGACTCGATGATTATGGCATAGTAACCTCTGAGTGCTACCATGTAATCGAAATTACTGCAAAGCAGTGGGTCTGGGCCTTTGACTGCCTTGACTTGCCAACCGAGATATGCGATACAGGAAGCGATAATATCGAAGTTTACGGAACCGTTCCTCTACTTTCACTGAAGACCGGTGAGACGTATCTGGCCAATATGAGATCTGAGGATGTCACGCACGCTCCATGGTTCCTTGGAATGGGAGTAAAGGAAGATACATTGTATGGAGCCCAAATAGGGCCATCTGAATACAACTGGCCTACGACAGTTTGGCTACCGATAAGTAGCGTTGTAGACGATCAGATAATTCTCTGCACTGAATACTGTGGGGATGCTCACTCTGTCATGGCAGGAAAACTGGTAGTCCATCAATAGTAGGTGACTTAATGAATAAAAAGTCAATGAGAACCCTACTTGTCCTGTCGGCTATCGCTATGGCGTTGATAATCTCGCCTGCGGCAGTATCATACCCAACAGGTATTCAGGGCGTCAAGGACTCAGGGTGTAACTGTCACGGGGCGACTACCAGCTCTGAGGTTGTCCCTTCAATTACCGGACTTCCAGACCAGTACAACTACTCCGAATCATATGAAATCGTAGTGTCTTTTGTTGGAGGGCCAGCTAGCCCTACCAATTCCAATCAAGGAGGGTTTAACCTCTGGGTTAGCGACGGAGAGCTCTTACCTTCAGACGCTACTGTCCAATCTTACAATCCAAACGAGGTTAGCCACACTGAAGCAGGTAACGATCAGACATCCTGGACTCTGACATGGACCTCGCCCTCATCTGACAGGAATGTGGAGTTTATCCTCCACACCAACTCCGTTAATGGAAATGCAGATGGTGCTAATGGAGGGAGCTCCGGAGATATGTGGAACAAGCTTACAGCCAAGGTATCTCCACCGGTATTGGTTCTCGAAGAGGCGGATCCATTCGTTGTATTGTCAACTTTGATTCTTGTTTCTGCTATTCTCTTAGCATTCACACTGGCTTACGTTTTCTACAGGACAAATCCAGAGTCCTTCACATGGGATTACTTCGCGCCATGGATAGCAGGTTGGCTCACTACAACTGATCACAAGAAAGTAGGAACCTTGTATTTTGTTGCTGGCCTATTCTTCCTGGGAGTGGGGGGAATTATGGCTATGATGATAAGAATACAGTTAGCTGTACCGGGTAATGACTTCCTGACTCAAGACCAGTACAACCAGTTCTTCACACTTCATGGTACGACTATGATATTCTTAGCCGCGATGCCATTGATTAACGGATTTGCCAACTGGATGGTACCTCTTCAGATTGGTGCTCCCGACCTGGCTCTTCCTAGGCTGAATGCAATGTCATTCTGGCTCCAACCAGTAGGCGCACTTCTGATATTCACCGGTGTATTCTCTGGCCAAGGAGCCGACACCGGATGGACCGGATACGCGCCTTATGTAGTCAGCGAAACTGCCCACATGGGAACCACTATGTGGGTTGCCGGTCAGATCATGTTGGTAGCCTCCTCAACCTTAACAGGAATAAACTTCCTCACAACAATAGCTGTCATGAGAGCCCCAGGAATGGGATGGCTACAGATGCCATTATTCACATGGTCAATATTAGTTGCGAATTTAATGCTCTTCTTATCCATTCCAGCTTTCGGAATTGGACTAATACAAGTGTATCTAGACAGGGTCATTGGCACAGCCTTCTATGATGTCTCTGCTGGGGGAGACCCCCTTCTGTGGAGCCATCTTTTCTGGTACTTCGGACATCCCGAAGTCTACGTGGTCATAGTGCCTGCTTTTGGAGTGATTTCAGAGGTGATAGCCACGAGTGCTAGAAGATCTATTTTCGGATACCGCTCAATGGTGTACGCAATGGCAGGAATTGGGGTTGTCTCTTTCATTGTGTACGGGCATCATATGTTCACCAGTGGAATGAGCCCGACTCTAAGATTCGTCACTATGCTAACTACAATGCTTGTCGCGGTGCCCACTGGAATTAAGATATTCAACTGGCTCAAGACCATGCACGGGGGCTCGTTGGTCTACAGGACGCACACGCTCTGGACGCTTGGCTTCCTTGTAACATTCACACTGGGGGGAATTTCAGGCATGTTCTTCCCATCCATAGCCATGGACCTCCATCTCCACGAGTCATACTTCGTGGTTGCTCACTTCCACTACGTTCTAGTCGGTGGGACAGTCTTCGGTTTCTATGCTGCTATCTACTACTGGTTCCCCAAGATGTCCGGCAGGATGCTGGATGAGAAACTAGGAGTTCTGCACTTCCTAGTTGGGTTCATCTCCTACAACGCTCTATTCTGGCCAATGCACAGGTTAGGAGTATGGGGAATGGCCCGAAGGCATCATACCTATTTCGTTACAACGGAAGAGGCAATGGGAGCGCTCCCCATAGAGGCGGCAGGGTGGAACATGTTCATATCCGTATCAGCATTTATCTTCTTCTTCTCCAACCTCATAATGGTGGCCAATATGATCAAGACCCTGATTAGAGGAGAAAAGGCACCTCCAGATCCATGGGGAGGATGGTCCTTCGAGTGGATGACTGAATCACCTCCACCTACCCCAAGCTTCGACCCACATAACCTACCGGTACTTACTGATGCAAACGAACACATCGCCAATGAGCCAGGAACACTCAGCAAATTATTCAACAGACTCATGGTCAGTGAGGAAGACACAGAGGAGGTGACATATTGAGCGTTCACGATGACCACCACCCTAGTGCATGGGGCCCACATGATTGGAGTCACGGTGCTCCTCACAACTCATGGTCTCCCTTCATCATGAGTGTCGGAATAGGAATTTTCCTTTTCTCCGTAGCAGGAGTCTACAGATGGGGTGAAATGATAGACGCTGGTTCCATAGCGTTAGTATTCGCAGGTCTTGCGATAGTCATGTTCGGCGTGGCAGTATTCTGGCGTCAAGATATATCATTCGACGGGGCCTACGAGCCCAAGGCCACTGGAACCCCATTCAGAGGTATTGATATCAGGAAGGTATCAGTATGGATTTTCTTAATGTCTGAGATGATGGTATTCACCTCACTCTTCAGTACATACATGAGATACAGATTCGGAATAGAGTCATGCGAGTCAGTTTTTGAGTCAGGTCAGTGGGTAGAGGGAACATCAGTCACATGCTTCGAACCGGCAGGGCACCTCATTGCATCATCCTGGTTCCATATAGCCCCAGGTGCGATAAACACATTCGCCCTCATCGTTTCCTCATTCACCGTGGTTCAGGCATTGAGGTATGCCAAGAAGGTGGATCTTGACCACAAGGTCAGGACGAAGCTGGTTACCAGATATCTAGGAGCCACAACAGTTCTTGCCATACTCTTCCTGACACTAAAGATGATTGAGTGGTTCATAGGATTCCCCCTTCCAGAATTCCTTGCAGAGTACAACCACGGAGACACCACAATCAAATCCCTGTATGCCGA
>CAXHFZ010000052.1:0-7652 GCA_964016325.1 uncultured Candidatus Poseidoniales archaeon
CCGACTATCAGCATCTTGAGTATCACTGGGACCGTAAATACAAGGAGGATTACGGAGAGAACTGTACCGTAATCCGAGCCATCGTATAGTACAGTCACACCTATCACCGAAAAGGCAATCATGAAGGACGCGGGTACGTAGAAGTCGTTCTTCTCGTTGGATTTTATGTCCTTCTTCGTAATCCACGTAAAGATGGATACGTAGATTGCGATTATTAAGAATACAATATCTATCAATCACGACCCCAGTCGTATGTCGAGTGCTTTACTGACATGAAGATTGTGGCGGTTTTACTCTCCATCCCATATTCCCTCTGCGATCATGAACTCCATGACCCTCTCTGAGACGTTTGCCTTGTTGCCGCCTCTTACGCCTGTTGCGGAGACCGCGAAGATCTCGGGGGGGATGTCATCGGCTTCACGGACCTCGTACCCGACCTTGCGTCCATAGGATATCGCCTCTATATCGGGCATTACCCATGCCTCGACGTCCTCGTCAGCGTACCTGTGCTCGATCATCCTCTTCCTGACGTCGGTAGAGAACGGGTCTGATTCGGAGACTGGTGTGTCCCTTATTCCCACGACTACCCTCTTGCCCTGGTCCAGCTCCCTCTGTATCAGCCACTCGTGGCCCACATGAAGAGGCTGCCACCTACCTGGAAGAAGCACTGCCTTGGGCTTCTCAAAGAGGTGTGCCAACTGGTCTACCATATCATCCACAGACGCACCCTCCGCACCACTGGAATCCAGGGTGATATGGGCGCATTTCGGCTCATCGAAGGGGTCTGAGATGCCGGTGAAGTTAGCTATCTCACCCGTTCTCGCCCTGGCGTACAGGCCCTTCACGTCCCGGTCCTCGCATACCTCAAGTGAGGTGGAGACGTGGACCATGACTGCGTCATCAGGGAGGATCTCGAGAATCTTCTCCCTGACGTCCTCGTAGGGGGTGATGAACGAGCATAGCACGTCAGTGTGCTTGGACATCATCTTAGCCATCTTCGCTATACCGAGGAGGTGCCTCTCCCGGCCTTCCCTGGAGAAGTCCCTATTGGCGAAGAAGTCCCTGATGGTGTCCCCATCAAGCACCTCGCATCCGAATCGATCTGCCGCTGCCATTGCGATGGTCGTCTTTCCAGCTCCTGAGAGCCCTGTGAACCAGACTATCCTGTTACCCATCATATCCCCTTCTGGATACTGTCCGAGATAGGTTGTGTATATCATTGCGACGGGGGGGTTAAGTTGTTTCTCGGCCTCGGTGCTATCATTTGTCATCGGTCCTTTCACCGTTCAGGGAGGTCCTTCTGATTATTTCCATCAGTGCCGCTTGTTCTCTGTAGATATCCAACATCTTGGCTACTGGGTCTCGACCCAAGTCTCAACCCATCTGTTGTCCGAGGTAACCAGGAAGAAGGGGTTCAGAACATCATCTACCAGGTCATAGTCCAGTGATCTGCCATCGGGGCCAACGACCGCCCCACCCGCCGCCATGACGACCGAGTGAGCGGCTGCTATGTCCCAGCAGGACGTGGGGCCGAAGCGAGGGTAGAGGTCGGCCTTCCCCTCTGCGACTACGCATGCCTTCAGCGAGGAGCCCATCCTGATTAGCTCGTGTCTGCCGACGGCGTCCGCGAACTCCTCGTCCTTGGCACCCCTGTGTGTTCCGCTAGCTACGAGTCTTGTCGGCTCGTCTTTCGATGATGGGCTGACCACTATCAGGCCGTTCCCATCGGGGCCGTCTCTCCTAGATGGGGTGGTGGTCCCTCCACTCCAAGTGGTTCTTGTGGCCGGGGCGTGAACGACGCCGAAAACAGGAGACCATCTTGCCCCTCTCCTCCTCATCAGTGCGATGTTGACGGTGAACATTCCGTTCTTCTTGATGAATTCCTTTGTTCCATCGAGGGGGTCAACGAGCCAGCAGAATGGTGATTTCGTAGGGTCCCCGACATTGCCTTCCTCTGATACTATCGGGATTTCGGGTGTCATTGATACCAGTTTCTTTGTGATAACGTCGTTCGCGGCTAGGTCCGCCTCCGTCAAGGGAGACTCGTCCCCCTTCGTCTCGAATCCTATGTCTCCCGACCTGTTGTACACCTCCATGATGGCGTGGCCTGCCTCGACCGCCAGCTCCGTTACCGCATCGAAGTCGATCATTGTCAACCCTCAGAAGTCCTGGATATCCTCAGAGGATTTCTCCAGGTCTGCCCTGGCGTCCTCTGAGAGGTTGAAGAAGAACGGGTCTTCCTCGCCCACTATGTTATGGAGAGACGATACAGTTCTAGCCCATATCTCCTGCTTAGAGTTCCACTCAAGCCACCTATCGACGAAGTCGCAGTGCCTCTGAATCTCCTCGTCCTCGGGGTCCATCCGCCTTAGGATCGCATTCGTCTGAGCCAGTATCATGCCAAACGGTACGTTGATCTTGTATGTAGTGAATGGGTTTCTCTCCTGGACTATCGTCAGGTGCTCCCTCCAGAGACCCAGTGATACGTCATAGGCCCAACCGATAGCAAGAACGGCAAACAACACCCCGATGCCGATGGCGCCCAGGCCAAAATACGTCATTGGTATTCCTATCATTGACTCCGATGGATCAATCCTCCAACTGACATAAGGCCATATTAGGAGGGTTAAGGTGGAAGTCCAGAACACCATGGAAATGAGTGTCTGACTCTGCTGTATACGCCAGTACTGCCTCATCACGGACTTCTTCATGGTGATTGTGGCTACATGACTCCGCTTTCACCGTTGCGCGTCCGAGCATCGTGATATTGGCTTATGTTAGAAAAACATCGGTATAAATTGACAATTGCGCTGAACCGCTCATGCTCGACTCGCTCCCTACCCGTCTCGCAGATAGGTCGCGTCTAGCGAATCAAAACAAGATCGTGGGGAAAAGTGGACCTATCGTCGTGTGGCTGAAATCATCCTTGAGGGTACATGAGAACCCTGCACTGGACATCGGTCGCATAATCGCAAGCCAAAATAATCTGCCCCTCTTGGTATATCAGGCGATAGATGAGAGGTATCCCTGGGCGTCGCTGAGGCATCACAATATGCTTCTTGATGGTGCAGTTGATCTCCATCATGGGTGTGAGGCCCTGGGGCTCAGATACGTTCTGCATGTCGCTAGGGAGGGCAACAGGCAACCCGTGATGGATTTCTTCGCCCAAGAGGCCTCCTGCATAATCACCGATCTGTTTCCCCTCCCTCCTTGGTCGCGGTGGGTGAAGAGTGTGGCTTCCAGAGCTGTTTGCCCGTTTATCGAGGTCGATTGCCACTGTGTGATCCCAATGACTCTTTATGGTCGGTCCGTGGATCGGCCGTTCAAGTTCAGAAGCGCTACCAAAAAGCTCCGCAAGAGACTTGTGGGCGAGGCTTGGGAGAAGGTCGAGGTCGAGGTCGAGGGCTATCTCGGTGAGCTCCCCTTCACTCCTGTAGACGTAGTTCTGGATATCGAGGATTTCAGGAGAAGGTTCGAGCTCCTCAGGAAATGTAGCATTGACCCGACCGTTCTTCCAGTGTGGAGCGAACGAGGAGGGGAGTTGGTCGGCTTATCGAGATGGCAGGAGTTCCTCAATGGCGGGCTAAGGAGCTATGCCAAGAGAAGGAACAATGCGGCTGATAGCCAAGGCGTGTCTCGGATGTCTGCGGCGTTCCACTATGGATTCGTATCGCCAATGATGGTCGCTAGGGATGCTGCTTCCATTGGTACCAAATCCTCTGAGAAGTACCTGGATGAGCTCTTGATTTTTCGTGAGCATGCCTGGCACCACGCGGCTAGTCTCACTGATCCATATGACCCCTCCAATCTCCCTGAGTGGGCATTGGAGTCGTGGGCGCAAACCGAAGATGACCCACGGCCCGAGTTGCAGACTGGGCAGGGTCTTGAGTTCGCGAACACCCCCAGCCATCTCTGGAATCTCTGCCAGCGGTCCCTGCTTTACCATGGGGAGCTCCACAATAATCTCCGGATGACGTGGGGGAAGGCTTTCCCCCCCTGGACCTCCTGTCTGGAGGATTCCCTGAAGATAGCCCAGAAGCTCAACGACAAGTATGCCCTCGACGGAAGAGACCCCTCGTCGGTAGCTGGAGTACAGTGGTGCCACGGCTTGTTTGACAGGCCCTTCCATCCGAGTGCCCCAATCATGGGTACTGTTAGGCAGAGAAGTATCGCTACTCATGCCTCTAGATTGGATACAGAGAGGTATGGGTCTCACGTCGAGAGGCGTGTGGGAATTACTCATGGGCCAATATTGGTAACCGGTACGGGAGTGATAATTGATTTGCTAGCCAATGTGCTTAGGGACAACGGCCTCAATGTGCTCCGAATGGGCTCCTCCGAGGGTTCGACCTCATCGAAATTGGATTTCAGTGATTTGGAAATACTGGATTTTGTAGGTGATAGGATTCGTAGACCCACTGGCCCTGAAAAGAGAAAGGAGGAGGGCCTGCCGTCACAGGATATCATCGCAGTGATACATGACAGCTCCGATGACATAGGCAGTATTGTCGGGGATTCGGGGTTGAACGTGTCCGAGAAGGCGATCTACACACCGATAGAGGTCGGCTTCACCGACGCCCCCTCGTTCAATGAAGCCTCAAGGGTGGCGCTTTGGGAATTGGCTGGGACCGTCTGGAGCCTCAACACCCCGAGGGCCCCCCTACGATACTCGATACAAGAAAAGCTGTTCTGAACGGAAACAAATAGTGAGAACCCGTTAATATCACCATCGACCAATCAGAGGGGTGAAATATGGACGTCTCACAGTCATTCCATGGACGACGCCGAGAGAAGGGCAAAGGAGGCCTCGCTGTGCGATATCTATGACACGGCACCGATGAAGAATACGTTCGGTTTGGAGCTGTCCTACAATGAGAAGGGGCAGGCAGTGTTCCATCTGCCCTTCCAAGAGGGGCTCTGCCACGGTCTGATGGATGTGCATGGAGGGGTTATCGCGACCATGATAGACAACGCAGGATGGTTCACTGCAGCCACTGAGTACGATACATGGATTAACACCAGTGAGATCACTGTTCGCCTGCTCGAGCCAGCGAACCAAGAGGACCTTCATTCCGTCGGCACCATCATTCGCGCTGGAAGCAAGATGTGCGTCACAAGCATGGAGGTTCGTGGGTCCTCTGGTCGCCTAGTAGCCACTGGTTCTGGGACATTCATTGTGAGCCAGAAGATCCTGCACTAGCTTCGGAAGTGGGATATCACCTTGGGCTCTGTCGAGTCCGAGGGGTCGATTTCGGACAAAGAATCGATAATGACGAACCTCCTCTTCACTCTGTGCCTGCTACCGAAGTTGGAGTAGACCTGCTCTGTGGCCTCCTCCTCGCTCCCTGCCACGACGTCCAGGGTGTAGGGCTGGTCGTGCTTACCGGATCGGAATGTGCCTGTTGCCCTGTATGCCTTCATGTTAGTTCCGACTTGGGGTCCCATTTTAATTGAAGCGGATAGTCTGTGTTCTGAATTCCCATGCCGTGGGAAAATTAAAGTCCGGGGTATACTGCATTTCATCATGGAGGAATCTGAAGAGGAGGATGATTCCTCCAGTGTGCCCAAGTACACTTGGTTCTGGTTGCTTTGCTTCCTCTTCCCACCCCTGATCGTGCTGGCGGTGCCGTTCTGGCTCGTAAGAATGGTTAGGGATTCCGACCCCCCACCAGAACCCTGGACGGCTCCACTCGATATCCCTCCACCTGTGAAGAGGCCCGACCCCAGGCCCCTGCCGGAATATGACGTGTTTCCGACAAAGTCCGACTACAGTGGACCTGAGATACGGTGGTGGGATGTCGATGACGTGCCAGTCGGCCCAGAGTACAACAGGCCGGAGGACGAGTGGTGGGAGTTGAGTGAATGAAGAATGTTCATGGACATCAGCTCCAGGAGGTTCTGGGGGTCTGGGCGATATTGGGAGTGAAAGAAAAATAATACGGGACGTTGGCTTGCACGATACAGAGGAGGGTTATGATGGTTAGTGTGCTTGAGAGATATCTGGTGAGGCCCATCCGACAAACGAGCTGGTGGATGTGGTTTTTCCTACTGCCCATAGCAATATGGGTGTGGCCTTTGATCGTGATCTATCTTATCGTGAGGTTGGTCAACGATATGATGCAGTACACTCCATCCGAGACGAGACTATCCGCACTTGTTGCTGATGGCCGACTACCAGAAATTCCCCCTCCAGTCAGACCCGCCGATGAGGATAAGGATCCATCTGCGCCAACCTGGTGGGAAATAGACAGCGTCCCGGTCGGCAAGGAGCATGGCAGGCCGGAGGGCGAGTGGTGGGATATCGGGGATGTTCAGGCAGGAGGTGAGACTCCTCCCTCCCGGGACAATGAAGGCCTGATACAGTTTTGGTCGATGGTTGGTCTGGTCTTTCTGTTGACATTCATTCTACTAGGCGCCAATGGAGCGGCTTTCACCTTCACAATGGTATCCACGTCCTTGCTATTGGTAGTCTTCTACCAAATCGGCCCGCTTCGTTCGATAATTGGCAATGAGTGAGGTCTAATTGCAATCCCCCTATCAGAGGACTGTGGGGTCGGGCAGAAGGCACAGACATGGGCCATACCGCTTCTATGCGCCAATCTACGATAGGGTATTCTCCTCGAGGCTTAAGGGCAGTTACAAAGGGATGTACTCTGCTTTGGACTTGGAAGATGGGGCTACTGTACTGGAGGTAGGAGTAGGGACCGGTGCCTCGTTGGATTTCTGTCCGAGGGGAGTAAGGGTCGAGGCCATTGACTTCAGCGAGCCGATGCTGGAGAAGGCGAGGGCAAGAACGAGCAAGAGGGTCGACACTCCGGATGTGAACTTCACAAAGATGGACGCTCACAGTCTGGAGTTTCCTGATGGTCACTTCGACCACTCTATGATCTCCCACGCCCTTGCAGTGGTGGCCGAACCTGAGTGCGTTCTGAGGGAGATGATGCGCGTCACTAAACCAAGCGGGAAGATAGTTATCGTGAATCACTACAAGAGAGGAGGAGGGGCGCTAATATCCCTGTTCAACCCCATCAGGAAGAGGTTTGGCCTGGGAATGCACGTAGACTTCGAGTCCATGATCAGTGAATGTGGCCTTGAGATTGAGCTGTCTAAGAAGATAGGGAGAAGCCACCGCACTCTGTTCGTCTGTGTATACCCAGATTCGAACGAATGGGGTGGTGCTTGATAGGGGGTTTTGCGACCAAGGCGAAAAACGGTTCTTTAAGTGGGATACGTGTTTCGCACAGGCTATGACTCAGTTCTTGTTACCTCTACTGGTGGGAGCCTACGCATCATTCACAATCGTGGCTATGGTGGCGACTACCATCCTCGGGGCATAATGCGATTTTGCAGGCTTTCCGCGTCAATCAACAGATTAGCTAAAGCACTAGGGGGTGTTCGAGTGGCCATGGAAAGCACTCGAACCATGCAGGACTGGTTGGATGGATATGGAGAAAGCCATCAGAATTCTCTCAACAAAGCAATCCATTGGATTGCTGTGCCTCTGATCTTCCTGACAATTGTGGGCCTCCTGTGGAGTTTTCCCCTCCCTGATGCCCTAGTACAGAGCTCCTGGATCAACTTAGCTACTCTGATGCTGATACCTGTTTTCCTGTTCTACGTACGTTTGTCTGTTCCTCTGACTGTAGGGATGA
>CAXHFZ010000053.1:0-7531 GCA_964016325.1 uncultured Candidatus Poseidoniales archaeon
TGATATGTATGATACTCGAGCCGGAAAACGAAGACCCGTTTCTCAATCCTCCGGGAGATACCCACAGTTCTGGCCCGTCAGATATCAAAAAGGAAGAGACCATTGTATTAGCATCGCATACTACTAGCCATCCGCCTTCTTGAACCACTAATGAGCCGTTTCCTGTATATTCATCGGGTAGTTCTATGAAGGAATAGTCGCCCATCGTCCTATTCCAAGTAAGGTTAGGGTCAACTTCCGGGAAGTCGGTTTGTGTTGGACAGAAAGGGGCGGTGGACTCAACGAATCCTACAGAGTAGCCAGAAAATACCTTAGGTAACTTAAGTGTACCTTCCATAGAGGTAACTAGCGGGGAGGTCTTCTCAATCGGAGTCCTCCAGGAGCTGGTGTTTCCATGATCCCACGTGATTGTTAAGAGAGGTCCGAGGTGCCTCCCTAGATAGTCTGAAGGACCACTAATTGACGCCCCATTTACTCCCAAGAGACAGATCTGATTGTTTCCTTGAGCGATAGCAGAATCGTTGAGTAGGGACCATCTGGGGTTTGAGATTGAGACATTTCCCGAGGACTCATCATCAATGATAAAGTTGGTACAGATTACTGGTTCTTGGAGAGTTCCCGAGAGCTCCCAGACGGCTCTGTCCTGGTACCTACTCGTATCTGGTATTAGAGTAATAAGATGTTCCTCATAGTGCCCTGAAATTTCCGAGAAGATTCTGATATTGGCAGTTCTATTATCCAGTAAAACCGAGTTTTCTGCTGAAATAGTGAGATTTATGAGGCCATTTTCAAACTGTGTAACTCCATCAATTCTGCATGTTTGAGAATCGTTGTTGCAGTCAGAATCAAGAACGAGACGCGTTTCTGGTCCTTCGATTCTGAATTGTACCCAACCAAATACTGGCATTACTCCATCGGGGGATATCTGCAGAGGAATTATGGTATCCTCTCCCGCGAGGTATCTGACCTCGTCTGGCCACTCAGAGGTCTGGATTCCTTCGTCCCATTCTGAGATCCCATAAGCCCCGTCTATTCCAGGGAATGCCACTACAAGTATGAAGATCATAAGTGCTAGTATTTGATTCCTAGAAATATCGTCCAAGCCCTTGGATTCGTCTACGACAAATGGATCTAAGATTGGAGTAGGGCTGAATCTTCTCCAGACGGCTATCGTGGCGATTACCAACCATGGGAACCATGGGTCGGCGGAAAAAACGAGAACCATGAAAAATAGTGTAGAAGCGAAAATCAGAGTTTGCTTCTCATCTGAAAGAAGGTCCTCTGGGCCCATTATTGCATGGAGAAGATGGTCACCCGGGAACCCTGGGACTGGTAACAGCATTATCCATGAGACCGTACAAAGTCCAAGACCTGCAATCGCCAGCGGATCTAGCCACTGGAGTTTTATGTCCAAATTCTCAATCATGCCTAAAAATTGTAACATCTCTAGAATGGAGTTCCCACTGAATACCATCGGAGGGGAGTTCAGAGGCGGGGGCTGGGTAGAAGTGAATGATACCCCTACTATGGTCATTATGACGCCTGAAAGGAACAAAACCAATGGTGAAGTAACCTCTATCAGGCCTAGCGCCTTTCTGTTGGGAATGGGGACCTGATCAGATCTTCTTTGTGATATGAACCCTGCTATTCCGAACGGCCAGATAGGTTCTGAGATAGGGAAGGCCAGAGGGGTTAATTGGCCAATAGAAACTCCATATCTTGAGGCAACTCTTCTTCTTGCTTCACTGGCAATTAATATCGTAATGGCCAACGGAATTGAGAATCTTGCGCATGAATCAGCAATGATGGGGATACCAAAGCTCAGTTCGGGATTGTTCCTTAACAATAGCCCAGTACCTGCCACAGTCATGAATGAGAACATAGTTATCCAGATTACTACCTGTTGCCAGCGAGGCATTACGAATACGCCTGTAGGTAGTTCTACGACGCTCATCACAGGGGGGTTTCCCCTATCTAGGAGACCTATCATTCCTAACTTCTCAAGGTGTGAATTCATGTCCAGTAAGCATTCACTCACAGACTTTCCATCAATCCCGTTTACTCTCCAAGAGTATTCCCCTGACTCGACTTCACCAAGAACAAAATATCTGGATGAAATGACTTGGATTAAGTCCCTCTTACTCCAGGTCTCAGTATCGATTTCGAGCCTTTCTGGCCCCGACTCTGAAGCTGTCACGGCTATTGCAAGAGGAGGTATGATTTTACCCCTCGCTTTGGGAGTTCTTGCGTCTACTTGTTCTTGAAGCGCTTGAGTCGAAAGGTTTCCTCTCTTTCCATCTCTTCGAGTCTAAGCTGTATGAAAGTCTGCGCCTCCTTCATCTCAGGGATTACTTTGAACTCAAGAGCATTGACTCTACGTTTTGTAGCCTCGATCTCTTCTAGTAGCCTCTTTAGTGTAGCCTCCATCTCGGCTGCTTTGACGACCTTCTCAATTAGAAGTGAGTAGGAGTCTGCTGCCTCATCGATGTAAGGGGAGCCACCTATGAGTCCCAAGCCTCTATCTTCTGTTGAAAGTTTGAGATTTTCACCGTCCACCTTCGGTACCACTACTCCCATAATATTCCTACGAGAAACACTGACTTCTGGC
Source organism: uncultured Candidatus Poseidoniales archaeon (assembly GCA_964016325.1). Lineage (GTDB taxonomy): Archaea > Thermoplasmatota > Poseidoniia > Poseidoniales > Thalassarchaeaceae > MGIIb-O5. The sequence goes on from CAXHFZ010000053.1 coordinate 2,609, forward strand.
CTCTTAGATGCCGCTATAGCTGCGCTCTTGACTGAGAGCCCGCCCTCGATTGAAGAGGCTAGGCTGATTGCTTGAAGCGCATCCCTGTAAGTTCCGACAAGTTCCTCTCTAGCTGAAATCATCTCTGACAGGAGTGTTCTGAATTCATGAAACAAGCCGTCCCTCTTCATTTTTAGAAGATTATACCCACTACTAGTCTGCTTAATGCGTCGCTTTAGATTGATCAACTCGGACCTGGTTGGCTTAATGTCCAGAGCCATACTATAACCTCAGAATTACTCCTCTTCCTTTCCTGACTTCTCGTCTGGATGATACTTATCTATCCACTTCTGATCTAGTCTGACGAGGTACTTGGTATCGATATTTGACAGTAGATTCCATGCTAGGTCGAGAGTCCCCTCACTAATCGACCTGTCCTCGTCCCTACTCTGCCTTAGGAATTGATCTTCAAATATATCTGCGAATTTCAGCAGTTGTAGATCACGATCATTGAGTGCATCTTCGCCGACAATTGCCACCAGTCCTCTGAGCTCTTTCCCTTGAGCGTAGGCGGCGTATAGTTGGTCAGAAACCGACTTGTGATCCTCTCTGGTCTTACCATCTCCTATTCCAGCATTCATCAGTCTACTCAAAGACGGAAGTACATTGATCGGGGGGTATATGCCTTTCTGATGGAGCTCTCTCGAAATAACAATCTGTCCTTCTGTGATATATCCTGAAAGATCGGGGATTGGGTGAGTGATATCGTCACCGGGCATAGTCAAAATCGGGAATTGGGTTATCGACCCTTTCTTGCCCTTCACTAATCCAGCTCTTTCGTAGAGCATGGCTAGATCGGTATACATGTAACCAGGGTAACCTCTCCTTCCCGGAACCTCTTCCCTAGCAGCTCCTATTTGTCTAAGAGACTCACAGTAATTTGTCATGTCGGTATATATCACCAGAACGTGATAATCGTGCTCAAATGCAAGATACTCAGCTGCAGTCAGAGCCAGTCTGGGAGTAATCAATCTCTCCACAGCGGGGTCATCGGCTAGATTAACGAAGAGAGCAGAGTTCTCCAGGGCTCCTGTTCTCTCCAAATCATGAACAAAGAAGTTGTATTCCTCCGCAGTAATTCCCATAGCACAGAAAACAACCACGAAATCGTCATCGCTTCCAACCAGCTTAGCCTGACGGGCAATCTGCAAGGCAATGTCATTGTGAGGGAGACCGCTGGCACTGAAGATAGGTAGCTTCTGTCCCCTAACAAGGGAGGTGCATGCATCTATTGCAGAAATACCAGTCTGGATAAATGACTCAGGACTCTGGCGCGAATATGGATTAATGGCCGCACCGATGATATCTGCCATATCGTCGGCGACGATATCCGGTCCACCGTCCCTGGGCCTTCCAGCCCCGTCTAGGATTCTTCCAATCAAGCCCTTGCTAACAGGGAGCTTGAAAACATCTCCGAGGAACTTGACGCCAGTCTGCCTGTCTACAGAAGCAGTGCCCTCGAAAACTTGTACGATTACCTGGTCGTCCGAGGTATCTAACACCTGGCCGTTCTTAATTGAGCCATCGCTCAGCATTAGCTGGACAATCTCACCATATGAAACTGGCTCAGTCTTGTTTAGGAAAACCAAAGGTCCCTTGACGTCTGTAATGGTTCTGTATTCTTTTCCAATCATATTATCACCTCTCAATTGGCCTCCATACTAGCATCAATCTGCTTACTCATTTCGCTCATAAGATCGCTGATTCTTTCTGCATAACCTTTCTCAAATCTGCCCCTCATTAGGTCAGTCCTCGCGGGTACGTTAACCACATCTTCCAATTGTCCTCCGCCGGCAATTGCCTTCTTGGCTTCTTCTTGGAAGGTTAGAATGGCTTTTGCCATATGGTACTGGAGGTCGAGGTCACTGAATGTATCGACATCATGGAATGCATTTTGCTGAAGGAAGAACTCCCTGATCATCCTAGCAACCTCAAGAGTTAGCTGCTGATCTATTGGAAGAGCATCAGAACCTACCAGTTGGACTATTTCTTGAAGCTCTGACTCAATTTGCAACAAAGTACTGATTTCAGTTCTTACCTCGGGAAAGTCGGAAGCGATATTGTCCCTATACCACTGGTCCAAGGCTTGTGGGTACAAGCTGTAGGAATTTAGCCAATTAATAGCGGGGAAATGCCTCTGCCTTGCTAGACCTGCATCCAGGCCCCAGAAAACTTTTACTATCCTCAATGTACCCTGACTAACTGGCTCGGAAATGTCTCCACCAGGCGGGGAAACGGCCCCGATGACCGAAACAGATCCATCTGAACCTGCCAGAGTCTGAACTCTTCCTGCTCTTTCGTAGAATTCAGCTAATCTGCTTGATAGGTATGCGGGGTATCCTTCTTCCCCCGGCATTTCTTCTAGTCTTGACGATATTTCCCTCATCGCCTCGGCCCATCTACTCGTGGAGTCAGCCATAAGTGCTACATTGTAGCCCATGTCTCTGAAATATTCCGCGATTGTAATTCCTGTGTACACAGAAGCCTCTCTTGCCGCCACAGGCATATTGGAGGTATTTGCTATCATTACGGTTCTGTTCATCAGAGGTTTGTTCGTGTTAGGATCGATAAGATGTGGGAATTCATCGAGAACCTCCGTCATCTCATTTCCTCTCTCGCCACAACCGATGTACACGACAATTTGAGCATCCGACCACTTAGCCAGCTGTTGCTGGGTAACGGTCTTTCCAGATCCGAATGGCCCGGGGATTCCGGCAGTCCCTCCCTTAGCCAGTGGGAACAAGAAATCTAGAATTCTTTGACCCGTAATTAGAGGGACATCCGGGGCGTATTTTTGTACAAATGGCCTTGGGTGCCTTACCGGCCACTCTTGCATCATGGCTATCTCTGAGCCGTCTTCCAAGACGCATACGGTTTCTTTGATATTGAAAGTGCCTGATTTGATACTCTTCACCTTTCCACTGACATTAGGAGGGACCATGACGCGGTGCTCTATGGTCTCGGTTTCCTGAACAGTCCCGATAACATGCCCAGAGCTTATCTCATCCCCTTTGTCGACAGTTGCTTTGAATTCCCATTCTTTTTCAAAGTCCAAACCGTCGGCATCCACCCCCCTGGTAATGAACACGCCCATGGTTTCTTCCAGCTTAGGAAGGGGACGCTGGATTCCATCATAGATCTGAGTTAGTAGACCAGGCCCAAGTTGCACAGAGAGAGTCTGTCCAGTTCTGATGACAGGCTCTCCAGGGCTTATGCCGGACGTCTCCTCATAGACTTGGATTACGGATTGGTCACCATGCAACTCAATCACTTCTCCCATGAGCCCCTCGTCGCCGACTCTCACGACCTCATACATTCTTGGCGATATTCCTACTGCTGTCACAACTGGTCCGGAAATCCGGTAGATTAGTCCATTTTCATTACTCATTTATTTTCACTTCCTGTTTAATTGCTTACTTCCAAAGGTCCACACCCAGAGCAGACTTGATGGACTCTCGAAGAGTATTGTCTTCTTCGGTCCCTATCCCCAAAACTGTTGGAGTAACACTTTCTGTAAGCTGTATGCGTAGCCTATCGGAAAGTTTGTTGAGATCTATGTTATCCACGACTACAACCCCGATCTCCTTCTGGTTGAGAAGTGATTTGAGCAACTCAGAGAGTTCCTCATCGCTGTTTGGGTTATGGAGATTTTTCACACCTGCTAATTGGAATCCCAAAGTAAATTCCAAGGGGCCTACTACTGCTATTTCCATGTCATATCACCTCAAAAATCCATGTGAGCTTCAATCACATCATCCGGAAGGCCTACTGACTTGCCTCTTACTAACAGCCTTAAATTGCGAACTTCAAGTGCTTTGCATTCTATGTAGTGGATTACCGGGAAAGGAGAAATCGGGCTGAGATAGGAGAATTTCTTCAGCAGAGAATGTCTTTTGTGGGACAAGAGTTCGGCATATGGATCAAGTGAACTATGTTCCTTAGATTTCTCCATCGCGATGTCTAGTCCAGAGCTATCGAAGGATGAGCTCCTAGAAATGGCTTCTATCAAATCCGAATCATTGTTCGCAGAACATACTTGTTTAATTATGGCTGATTCTATCCTCCCTCCTGGTATAATTATCGAGTTTCGCTTCTCTTGCGAGGTACCCAACCTCAGGGCTCTGAGCTGATTAATCAGATTTCTGTGATCAATTTCCACTCTAAGGTACCGCAGTAACCGTTTTTCCCCACCAGATTTAACTGCCTCAATTGCGTTTCGGAAATATTGCATATCCAAGGCATTTTCCATTTCTTCCAAGCTCGGTTCCCCCTCAAGTTTGGAGAGTGTTTTGCCCCAAGGGGTTCCAGACATTGCTTCCACTGCTTCAGGAAGGCCCTCGGTCGACCTGACTATGGTCAGCCAGGGGGAATTCCTGGTATTTTCGGGAGGAAGGATTTGGTCTTCGATAATTTCGTCCGAGGCTCCACCATTTATTGCTCTGAGAACTGTCTTTGCCTTTTCGTAGTCAAATCTCTCAACGTATATGGCAACAAGATCTCTGAGACTGCCATGACAGAAGTTCAACACCTCGTGTATGTCGTTATCCAAGTTATGAAACAGTGCAGATTCGACAGCATCTGCGCCGGTCATCCTTGTGGCATAGAGATCCATTTCGGATCTATATCCCAACTCACCTACACTTGCGGCTATGGAATCCGGACCTTGTTGTAGTAATTGCCTCATCCTGGTGGAGTCGATTAGGCTAGCTTTTCGGGCCTTGGCCCTGGCTGAGGCGTTGTAGACATTGGAACGCCCGTAATTCAAACTAGCCATCGAATCACCTCTCATTCTCCAAACAGAACCTTGTTGACGTAGGAAATAATAGATTAAAATGCATACTCAATAAGGAGTTCAAATCTGTAGTCGATAACAAGTGAGACGTC